>NZ_JBTYMC010000030.1:0-37680 GCF_054880855.1 Streptomyces sp. S6
CCCCGCCGAGCGCCGGGCCGACGGCGCGGGCCAGGTTCATGTTCACGGCGCCGAGCGCGGCGGCCTGCCCCAACTGGCGGCGCTCCACCAGCTCCGGCTGGATCGCCTGCCAGGCCGGGCCCATCAGCGCGGTCCCGCAGCCCAGCAGGAAGGTGAGACCGAGCAGCAGCGGGGGAGTGAGCGCGTCCGCGAACGCCAGCACCGTCAGCACGGTGGAGACGGCGAGCATGGCGAACTGCGCGGCCAGCAGCACCGTACGCCGGTCGAACCGGTCGGCCAGCACGCCCGAGGGCAGGGCCAGCAGCACGATGGGGAGACTGGAGGCGGTCTGGACGAGCGTCACCAGGGCCGCGTCGTGCCCGATCAGCAGCCACTGGGCACCCACGGTCTGCATCCAGCCGCCGATGTTGGAGACGAGCTGGGCCGTCCACAGCGCGCGGAAGACCCGCGCCGCGAGCGGAGCCCAGGGCGAATCCGTACGGGGGTGGCTTTTCGGCGAGGTGCTCATGCTGGTCCAAGCCGGAACGAGAACGCGGTCACCCGGGCATCCGGCAGTGCCTCGGGCGCCGTACGGAGTTCAGGACTGCGGTCTGATCCAGGCCGCGTCGGTGGACGAGAGGCGGTGGGCGGCCAGGGAGGCCACCGCGAGCAGCACCAGCGCCAGGCCCAGCACGTGGGCGAGTGAGGTGTGCGCCAGGAGCACTGCCCCGGTGAGCGCTCCGAGGAACATGGCGAGGACGGACAGGAGCCGTCGGCCGGCCGGCGCGGAGTCCGCGGCCAGCCCCGTCAGGGTGAGGGTCAGGACGGTCGTGGTCAGGTCGGGGACGCCGAGGCGCCGGGCGACGGCGTTCTGGAGCCCCATGGCCAGGCCGAGGAGCACGATCAGGGTGTACCGCACGGCGCTGGTCACGTCGCCGTGCGTGGCCGAGGCGGTGACGACGGAGGCGGCCACGAGCGCCGCCTCCGTCGCCATCGCGACGGCCAGCAGCCGCCCGCGGTGCGCCGCGAACCGGATGCCGAGCCGGCCGCCCGCCAGCGCACCGGTGAGGAACGCGGCCATCGAGACGACGGAGGCGAGCGCCGACAGCCCGTCGGCACCGGCCAGGGCGAACCCGAGGAAGACCACGTTGCCGGTCATGTTGGCGACGAAGACGCGCCCGAGGGCCAGAAAGCTCACCGCGTCGATCAGACCGGTCACCACCGTCAGCGCCAGCATGAGCGGGGGCAGCGGGCCGTGCCGGTCCTCCTTGGGGGGAACCAGCGTACGGGCCGCGTCAGTCAGCAGCTTGCGCATGAGAGGCCCTCCCGTCGGAAGAGGCCGGACGGTGCAGCACCGCCCGCGTGGCCAGCCCGCTGACCGGGCCGATCACGACGGCGGCGACGCCGGCCCACACCGGCCAGGGGGTCGGCCCGAGGGCGTGGTCCACCGACCAGCGGCCGGGACCGGTCAGCGCCAGCACCGCGGAGACGGCGACGAGGACCAACGGGTACTCGTACCCGTCGTTCTGCACCCACAGCCCGTTGCGCCACTTGACGGTGCTCGCGACCGTCATCACCCCCATCACCCCCATCGCGGCGGCGGGTGTGAGCAGCCCCGCCGCCAGGAACAGGCCCGCGCCGAGCTGGCTGCCGCCGGCGGCGAGCGCGGTGAGCCGGCCACCGCGGAAGCCGTCGCGGCGGAACTCCTCGGTGCCGCCCGCGAGTCCGCCGCCTCCCAGCCGGAAACTGACCTTCTGCACTCCGTGCCCGGCGACGAGAAGGCCCGTCACGAGCCGGAGGATCAACAGTCCGGTGTCCATCCTGTCCTTGCCTGTTCCTGACGTCGTGCCGTCGCCCCGGTGAAGAGGTCAGCCGGCGGCGTGCTCGCCGATGAACGCCTGCGCGTAGACGATGCCGAGGCCGTACGTGCCGGCGTGCTCCTTCACCAGCTCGGTGACGGGCCCGTACGTCTCGCCGCGCGCCCAGTCGCGCTGGAGCTCCAGGAGCACCTGCACCCAGGTCACCGGCACCGCGCCGCCCTGGATCATGCGCTGGACGGCGTGCTCGTGCGCCTGCGGGGTGACGCCGCCGGACGCGTCCGTGACGACGTACACCTCGTAGCCCTGGGAGAGCGCGGACAGCGCGGGCAGCACGACGCAGACCTCGGTCCACAGGCCGGCGATGACGAGCTTCCTGCGCCCCGTCGCCTTGACGGCCTCGACGAAGGGGACGTCCTCCCAGGCGTTCATCGAGGTGCGGTCGATGATCTTCTGGCCGGGGAAGACGTCCGCGAGCTGCGGCAGCAGCGGGCCCGAGAAGGACTCGGCCGCCACCGTGCTCAGCACGACCGGCACGTCGAAGAGCTTGGCGGCCTTCGCCAGGCCCACCGTGGAGTTGATGATCGCGGTGCGGTCGCCGCTGCCCGTGCCGAAGAACATCTGCGGCTGGTGGTCCACGAACAGCACCGCGCAGTTGTCGGGGGTGAGCAGGTCGGGGCTGGGGGCCGCGGTGACCTCGGAGATGTCGAACATGGGAGTGCCTTTCGTGAGTGGGGTGGGTTCAGAGTGAGAAGCAGGGGTCGAAGGCGGGGCTCTCGGCCGCCGGGGCCGCACCGCGCCGGGCACGCCATTGACGGTGCTGCTCCGACTCGGCGACGGCCTGGCCGAGCAACTCGGCCTGGCGGGCGCCCGACAGGCCGGTGACGGGTGTGGCCCGGTAGCCGCCGAAGTGCGCCACCGGACTCCAGCCGGGGCTGACCGGCGGGAGTTCCTCGTCGAGGCCCTCGTACTCGGCGGCGGCGTGCACGATCCGGCCGCCGACGACCGTCAGCAGGGACTCGATGTGCGGGATGTCCTGCTCGGGCACGGTGAAGTAGTCCTCGGACAGGACCGCGAAGTCGCCGAGGAACCCCGGGCGCAGGACTCCCTTGACGTTTTCCTCGCCGGTCAGCGCGGCGCCCGCCTCGGTGAACATCGCCAGCGCCGTGCGCCGGTCGACCCGGTTGTGCGGCGGGCGGAGCACCAGGTCGCCGACGCTGCGGCCGGTGATCAGCCAGTGCAGGGCGACCCACGGGTTGTACGTGGAGACCCGGGTGGCGTCCGTGCCGGCCCCGACCGTCAGGCCGCGCTCCAGCATGGCCCGGACCGGCGGGGCGTCCGCGGCGGCGCCGGGGCCGTAGCGGCGCAGGAACGCCTCGCCCTGGAAGGAGAGCCGGTTCTGCACTGACAGGGCGCCGCCGAGCGCGGCGATGCGGTCCAGGCTGTCCGCGGACACCGTCTCCGCGTGGTCGAACAGCCAGCGGTTCCCGGCGGGGAAGAGGCCTTCCGCCGCGAGCTTCTCGAACACGGCGAGGTCGCGGCGGATGGTCTCGTCGTAGGTGGCGTGCAGCCGGAACCCCCAGCCGTTCTCCATGAGGAGACGTACGGCCTTCTCGAACTCCGCCTCGTAGTCGCCGAGTTGAGGGCGCGGCTGGGCGAAGTTCTCGAAGTCCGCCGCCGCCCAGGTGAGGTTCTCGCCGGCGCCGTTCAGGCGCAGCCACTCGTCACCGTCCTCGGGGCGGGCCGTCTCGACCCAGCGGGCGAGGTCGGCGAGCTCCTGCCCCGCGGTCTGCGGGAAGAGGTGGTAGGCGATCCGCAGGGACAGCTGACCCGCCTTCGCCAGTTCGGCGACCGTGCCGTAGTCGCCGGGGAAGTTCTGGAAGCCGCCGGCCGCGTCGATCGCCGAGGTGAGGCCGAACCGGTTCAGCTCCCGCAGGAAGTGCCGGGTGGACGTCTTCTTGTCCTCGTCCCCCAGGACCGGCGCCTTCGCCAGCGTCGAGTAGAGGACCAGGGCGCTGGGAGCGGCCAGCAGCATGCCCGTGGGCTCCCCGTCCCGGCCTCTTACGATCTGGCCGCCCTTGGGGTCGGGGGTGTCCCGGGTGTATCCGGCGGCCTTGAGCGCCGCCCGGTTGAGGACCGCCGACTGGTACAGGTGCAGGACGAACACGGGGGTGTCCGGCGCGGCGGCGTTCAGCTCGGCGACGGTCGGCAGCCGCCGTTCCGCGAACTGCTCGGCCGACCATCCGCCGACCACCCGCACCCACTGCCCCTTCGGGGTGCGGGCGGCCTGCTCCCGCAGCATCGCCAGCCCCTCGCGCAGCGTGGGCACACCGTCCCAGCGCAGCTCCAGCACGTAGTTGAGCCCGCCCCGGACGACATGCAGGTGGGAGTCGTTGAGACCGGGGACCATCCGCCGCCCCAGCGCGTCGACCACCTTCGTCGCCGGTCCGACCTGCGCGGCCACATCGTTGTCGTCCCCGACGACCGTGATCCGGCCCTCCCGGACAGCGATCGCCCCGGCCTGCGGGCGGACCGGGTCCCCCGTGTGGATCCGCGCGTTGCGGACCACGAGATCCGCCGCGTCCTGCGTAGCGCGGGGGACCAGCCCACCGACCGGCATCGTGGACACCTTCGACAACCCCCTTCGACCTGTACGGGAGCCTGCTCCGGCCACCGGACTTGCACGCTATTGCGAGCCGGACCGGCCAGGTGTCCCGACAGTGCACCGGAGCCGTTCCGTCAGCGCACGGCCTCGGCGGGCGCGAGGCGCCTGGTCCGTCGTGTGGTCAACGCGCCCTGGCGGGGCGGTAGTTGACGTTGATAGTTTGCGTGGGCACGACAAAATGAGGTCGTTCCGCGGAACGCGGCCCGCGTTCCCGCCCCACCGGGAGGAACAGCTTGCCGCGCAGTCGACGTGTGGCGGGGTGCCTTGTTCTGGGTGCGCTCGTGGTGAGCGTGCTGCCAGGGCCGGTGCCGTCCGCCAGCGCAGCTCCGTCCGGGTCCGCCGCGTGGAGGGCCGGAAGGTCAGGGCCCGTCCAAGGCACCCGTACCGTCACCCTCCTGACCGGCGATCAGGTCACCCTCGCCGGTGACACCGTCTCCGTCACCCCGGGGAAGGGACGGGACGGCATCGCCTTCACGCAGTACACCGACGCGGGGCGCCGGTACGTGATACCGGACGACGCTCTCGGGCTCGTCGGCGCCGGGACCGTCGACCGGCGGCTGTTCGATGTGAGCGGGCTGGTGGAGGGCGGGTACGAGGGGCCGGCGCCGCTCATCGTCGAGGCCCGGCAAGGGGTGTCGCAGGTTCTTGGGGCGCGGGTGACCCGTACGTTTCCGGAGCTGGGGCTGGCCGCTGTACGGCCTGGCGGGGGCGGCGCGCTGTGGGAGGGGTTGGCCGCCGACGGAGTCAAGGTGTGGCTCGACGCGAAAGTCCAGGTCAGTGACGACGTCAGCGTGAAGCAGATCGGCGCCCCCGCCGCCTGGCAGGCCGGATACACCGGTACCGGCGTCACCGTCGCCGTCCTCGACACCGGCGTCGACGACACCCACCCCGACCTCGCCGCACGGGTCGTCGGCAAGGAGAACTTCACCGCCGCCCCCGACACCACCGACCTCGTGGGCCACGGCACGCACGTCGCGTCGATCCTCGCGGGGAACGGCGCCGCCTCCGGGGGCCGGTACACGGGTGTCGCCCCCGGTGCCTCGCTCCTGATCGGCAAGGTCTGTGCGGACCGGGGATGTGAGGAGTCGGACATCCTGGCGGGGATGGAGTGGGCCGCGCCGCGCGCACGGGTCGTCAACATGAGCCTGGGCGGGCCCGACGCGCCGGGGACCGATCCGCTGGAGGAGGCCGTCGGCACGCTGAGCGCGAAGTACGGCACGCTGTTCGCGGTGTCGGCCGGCAACACCGGGCAGGACGAGGCGGTGGAGAGCCCGGCCAGTGCGGACGCCGCGCTCGCGGTGGGCGCGGTCGATGCGAGGGACGCGCTCGCGGAGTTCTCCAGCAGGGGGCCGAGGGTCGGTGACGGCGCCGTCAAGCCCGACATCACCGCGCCCGGCTCGGCGATCGTCGCAGCCCGCTCCAAGGACAGCCCCCTCGAACCCCTCGACGACGCACCCCGGTACGCCGCGCTTTCGGGGACGTCCATGGCGACCCCGCACGTCGCGGGCGCGGCGGCGCTGCTCGCGCAGCAGCACCCGGACTGGACCGGCGCCCGCCTCAAGGAGGCGCTGATGGGGACGGCCCGGCCGAACCCGGCGCTCGGGCTGTTCGCGCAGGGCGCCGGGCGGGTCGATGTGGCCCGTGCCGTCGGACAGGGCGGCGTGACCGTCTCCCCGCCGAGCCTCTCCCTGGGCACGGCGTCCTGGCCGCACGACGACGACCGGCCGGTCACCCGCACACTGACCTACCGCAACGACGGCCCCGGCGACATCACGCTCGACCTGACGACGACGGCGTCCGCGTCCGGAACATCCCCTGCCGGGAGCGCGTCGGCACCCGGCACGTTCTCCACCGCCCCGGACACGGCTGCGTCCGCGTCCGGCACGCCCCTCGCCGGGACTGCTCCCGCGCCCCGCACCTCCTCCACCGCCCCCGGCACGCCCGCGTCCGCCCCCGGCGTCTTCACCGTCACCCCCACTCACCTCACCGTCCCCGCCGGCGGCGCCGCCGAAGCCGTCCTCACCGCCGACACCCGCGTCGACAGCCCCACCGGCGTGCTCTCCGGCGCGGTCACCGCCACCTCCGGCACGACAGCGCTGCGCAGCGTCTTCACGCTCACCAAGGAGCACGAGACGCACCCCCTGACCGTCAAGGTCCTCGACCGCAAGGGGCAGCCCGCCGCAGGCAGCCTCGTCACCGTCCTCGACATCGACCGCGACGAAGGGGAGTACCTGTTCGCCCCCGACGGCACCGGCACCACCCGGGTCCGCCCCGGACGCCACCACCTCGACGTCCACATCGTCACCGAGGCGGCCGACGGGACGTTCGACCACACGCTCGTCGCGCAGCCGCTGCTGAACGTCACCGGGGCCGAGACCGTCGTCCTCGACGCCCGCAAGGGCCGCCCCCTCACCGTCGACCCCCCGAGGCGCGGCGCGTCCAGCGCGCTCGCCGGGGTCGGGCTGGTGCGGACGACGCCGTCGGGCGGGACCGTGTCGTCGCTGGTGACCGCCGGGTCCTTCGCGCGGATCCGGACCGCCGACCTGGGGAACGGGCCGCTGCCCGCCGGCGCCGGGGCGATCAGCGCGACCGTCCGCAGCTCGTGGGCGAAGCTCGCGGCCGACGGGACGTTCACCGACAGCCCGTACGACTACGAGCTGGCCTGGGTGGTGCGCGGGCGGCTGCCCGGCGGCTTCCACGGGCGGGCCCGGCCGTCAGACCTGGCGAAGGTCACGCACGTCCTGTACAACGACCGCGCGGACACCTCGGTGGGCTCGCTGTGGACGTACGCGCTTCCCGCCGAGGGAGGCAGCGCGCCGAGTCCGAACATCAAGTTCACGGCCGCCGGGAAGCGGACGGTGTACTACTCGGCGCGTGACGTCGGCTGGACGTTCGTCTTCAACCGGTTCAACGCGCTCGGGCAGGGCGCCTTCCAGCAGTGGGCCGCGCCGGTCGCCTTCGAGGCGGGGCGCACGGCCGAACTCCGGTGGGGGAACGGGCCGCTCGGGCCGAGCCTCGCCGACCAGCGGGGGCGGGTCTTCGGGAGCGTGCGCAGGCGCGGCGACACGATGATGTTCAACCTGCCGCCCTTCGCCGACCAGGACCCCGGCCACACCGGCTTCTCCAGCGCCGACAAGGGCAGCACCCGCCTCTACCGGGGCGAACGGCTCCTCGCCGACGTCCCCCACCCCTTCTACGACTCCCAGGGCCCCGTCCCGGCCGCCGACCAGCCCTACCGGCTGGAGACCTGGGTCGACCGGGGCGGACAGGGCTACCTCACCTCCACGTCCGTCCGCGCGGTGTGGACCTTCCGCTCCGCCCACACCCCCTCGGACACCTGGACGTCCCTCCCCGTCACCGCGATCCGCTTCACCCCCGGACTCCGCCCCGACAACTCGGCCCGCGCAGGCCACCGCCTGACCCTGCCGATCACCCTCCAACGCCAGCCCGGCACACCGTCCCCCTCGGTCCGGACCCTGACCGTGGAGGTGTCGTACGACGACGGCACCACGTGGACCTCCGTCGGCGTGCACCGGACGACGGACCCCGCGCGCTGGCGTGCCGACCTGCTCAGCCCCCGAGGGGAGGGGTACGCGTCCCTGCGGGCGAAGCTGACCGACGCGGACGGCAATGCCGCCGAGTACACGGTGATCAGGGCGTACCGGCTGCGCTGAAGCCGCGGGGTTCTGTCGATCGCGGGGAGTGTGCTCGCTGTTGTTACTGTCCTTGTTCGGTTCCTTGCCGGTCAACTACCTTGACTGTCAAGGCGCACTTCTATCTTGAAGGTCGAGATACTTGAATGTCAAGTGAAGCTGTGGCCGGCCCGGACAAAGAGGCGCTGTGCTGGGAGCTCGCGGGCGAGGTCCGGCTCCTTCAGGGCGCCGTCGAGGCGGTCGACGCCGCTGCCGCCGCCAGGCTCGGCATCAACCAGACCGACCTGCGCTGCCTGGACGTCCTGCTCCAGCGCGAGAGCGCCGCGCCCGGGGAGTTGGGTGCGGCGCTCGGACTCACCACCGGCAGCGTCACGGCCATGCTGGACCGGCTCGACAGGCTCGGCTACCTCACCCGGGAACCGGACCCGGGCGACCGGCGCCGGTCCGTCGTCCGGGCCAGCGAACGCACCCGCGAGGCCGCCGGGGAGATCTACATGCCGCTCGCCCAGGACGCGCACGCCGGGCTCCAGAAGTACTCGGTCGAGGAGTTGGCGCTGCTGCTCGACTTCGTGCGCGGGAACCGTGAGGTCCAGGAGAGGCACGTGTCACGGATCCGCGGCTGACCGGGACCGACCGGTTGTCAGACCCTGTCGCTAGCCTCGATCGTGATCGCTATCGAGAGGACGGTCGACGTGATGACGATGTCCGCTGAAGTGCTTCCTCCGCTGCGGCAACAGGTCGCGGACGCTTACCGGAAGCTCAACGGGACACACCCGATGACCCGGGCCGACGACCGGTATGTCGACGAGTACTACGCCCCGTTGGAAGAGATCTGTGCCGCACGGCCGGTGGATCCGGACGAGATACGCGGCCACATGCTCGCCGGGCGTCTCCCGCTGCCGAGCTACCTGCGCTCCGACGGGGCCGAGATGGTGCACCGCGACTACCTGCGCCTTGTCGAGCGGGTCGGCGGAGTCGAGCGGCTTCGCACGTGGTTCCTCGTCCAGCCCTGGTCGTCGGCCTCCGAGGCCGAGGAGGAGTGGGGCGCGTACCTCAGCGGCCAGTACGTGTGCCTGAAGTCCGTGACACCGGCCACCATCCGGCGCAAGGGGCAACTGGTCGAGGCGATCCGGGCGGCGGTGGCCGCGCCCGAGCCGGACTCGCCGGACTGGCGCGTGCGCCTGCACGCGCTGGTCGACGAACTCGACGAGCTCGAACCGCCGTTCACCGCCTACGACGTGCTGCGGTTCGACGGACCGTCCTCCCGGACAACCTGCATCGACCAGGTGCGCGAGAGGTTCCCACGGGACTGAGAGCGACGCGAGCACGGCAACGTCCCCCTGTGACAGGGTGCGGGGATGTACGACGACATGGGAACCCCCGTCCAGTTGCCCCGCCCGCCCCGCCGCGTCGTCTCTCTCGTCCCCTCCCTCACCGAGGCCCTCGCCGCGACGGGCCTGCTGGTCGGCGCGACCGACTGGTGCACGCACCCGGCGGACCTCGACGTCACCCGGGTGCGGGGCACGAAGAACCCGGACCGGGCGGCGATCGCCGCGCTGGCCCCGGACCTGGTGATCGCCAACAAGGAGGAGAACCGGGAACGGGACGTCGTCCGGCTGCGGGAGGCGGGCGTCCCGGTGTGGGTGACGGTCGTGGAGACGGTGCCGCGGGCGATCGCGTCCCTGGAGCGGCTGTTCACCGAGGCGCTGGGGGTGGGTGAGCCCGGCTGGCTGGGGGAGGCGCGCGAGCTGTGGACGGGCGGGCTGCCGCCGGTCACCGCGACCGTCGCGGTGCCGGTCTGGCGCGACCCCTGGATGGTCGTCGGCGGCTCCACGTTCACCGGGGACCTGCTACGCCGCGCCGGGCTCGCCAACGTCTTCGACGGGGACGCGCGGGGCCGGTATCCGAAGGTGGCGGTCGAGGAGATCCGCGCGGACGTCGTCCTGCTGCCGGACGAGCCGTACGTGTTCACGGCGGACGACGGTCCCGAGGCGTTCCCCGGCGTGGATGTGCGGCTCGTGAGCGGACGGTCGCTGACCTGGTACGGGCCGTCACTGGTGGCGGCGCGGCGGTGGCTCGCCGAAGAGTTCTGAGGCGCCGGCGCCCACAAATTAACTTGGACGTCCTACTATTAATTTAGTAGGACGTCCAAGTATCTGTCCGAATCTTCTTCGGGCGCGTCGTTGGAAGGCCCCCATGACCGAACTGCACCGGCCCCGCAACCCCGTCCGGCTCGTCACCGCCTCCGCCCTGTTCGACGGGCACGACGCGTCGATCAACATCATGCGGCGGATCTTCCAGGCGCAGGGCGCGGAGGTGATCCACCTCGGTCACAACCGCTCGGTGCGGGAGGTGGTGGACGCGGCACTGGAGGAGGACGCGCACGGCGTGGCCGTCTCCTCCTACCAGGGCGGCCACGTCGAGTACTTCGAGTACCTCGTGGAGTCCCTGCGCGAGCAGGGCGCGGACCACGTCCGGGTCGTCGGCGGCGGGGGCGGCGTCATCGTGCCCGAGGAGATCACCCGGCTGCGCGCGAGCGGCGTGACGATCTTCTCGCCCGAGGACGGCCAGCGGATGGGCCTCGCCGGAATGGTCAACTCGGTCGTCCAGGACTGCGACTTCGACCTGTGGGACGGCCGTCCCGCCGACGCCGACGCCGTGCTGGCCGGCGACCGGTTCGCCGTCGCCCGCGCGATCACCGGCGCCGAACTCGGCAAGCTGTCCCCGGAGTTCACCGCCGCACTGCGGGCCACGACCCGCACGGTCCCCGTCCTCGGCATCACCGGCACCGGCGGCTCCGGCAAGTCCTCGCTCACCGACGAACTCGTCCGGCGTTTCCGCCTCGACCAGCAGGACAAGCTCCGTATCGCGGTGATCGCCGTCGACCCGACCCGGCGGCGCGGCGGCGGCGCCCTTCTCGGCGACCGCATCCGCATGAACTCCCTCGACGGCAACCGGGTGTTCTTCCGCAGCCTCGCCACCCGGGGGAGCCGCGAACTCCCCGAGCACCTCTCCGACGTGATCGACGTCGTGAAGGCCGCCGGCTTCGACCTGGTGATCGTCGAGACCCCCGGCATCGGACAGGGGGACGCGGCGATCGTCCCGTTCGTCGACACCTCCCTGTACGTCATGACACCGGAGTTCGGCGCGGCCTCCCAGCTGGAGAAGATCGACATGCTCGACTTCGCCGACACGGTCGCCATCAACAAGTTCGAACGCCGGGGCGCCAAGGACGCGTTGCGGGACGTCGGCCGCCAACTCGTCCGCAACCGGGAGGCGTTCGGACAGCGGCCGGAGGACATGCCGGTGTACGGCACGAGCGCCGCGACCTTCAACGACGACGGAGTCACCGCGCTCTACCAGCACTTGAGGACGACGCTCGCGGAACGGGGCCTGCCCGTCATGGACGGTGCCCTCGCACCCGTCGCCGTCCGCCACTCCTCCGGCATCCGCCAGGTCGTCCCCGCCGAACGCGTCCGCTACCTCGCCGAGATCACCGGCACCGTCCGCGCCTACCACGCGCAGACCCTCGAACTCGCCGACGCCGCACGGCGGTTGCAGCGACTGGAGGCGGTCCGGGGGGAGTTGACGGCGATCAGCGCGGATGCGGGGAATCTGGAGCCGCTGCTGAAGGACGCCGCGCGTGCCGTCCCCGGCGACATCGCCGACCAGATCGCCGACTGGCCCGCCGTCGTGGCCTCTTACTCCGGGGACGAGCAGATCGTCACCGTACGCGGCAAGGAGATCCGCACCCGGCTGACCCGCGAGTCCCTCTCCGGGAACGCGATCCCGCGCGTCGCACTGCCCCGGTTCACCGACCACGGCGAGCTGGTGAGCTTCTGGCGCCGGGAGAACCTGCCGGGGCAATTCCCCTTCACCGCAGGGGTGTTCCCCTTCAAACGGGACGGCGAGGACCCGGCGCGGATGTTCGCGGGCGAGGGCGACCCGTTCCGCACGAACCGCCGCTTCAAGCTGCTCTCCGAGGGCCAGCCCGCGACCCGGCTGTCCACGGCGTTCGACTCGGTCACCCTCTACGGCCGCGACCCGGACGAACGCCCCGACATCTACGGCAAGGTGGGTACTTCCGGCGTCTCCGTCGCCACCCTCGACGACATGAAGGCCCTCTACGACGGATTCGACCTGGTCGCTCCCACGACCTCCGTGTCCATGACGATCAACGGCCCCGCGCCGACCGTCCTCGCGTTCTTCCTCAACACCGTCATGGACCAGCGGATCGACACCTTCCGTGAGGCAGAGGGCCGCGAACCGTCGGCGGAGGAGGCGGCGGGGCTGCGCGCCGAGGCGCTCGCGAGCGTGCGCGGCACAGTGCAGGCGGACATCCTCAAGGAGGACCAGGGCCAGAACACCTGCCTGTTCTCAACGGAGTTCTCCCTGCGGATGATGGCCGACGTCCAGGAGTGGTTCATCCAGCAGAAGGTCCGCAACTTCTACTCCGTGTCCATCTCCGGCTACCACATCGCCGAAGCCGGCGCGAACCCCATCAGCCAGCTCGCCTTCACCCTCGCCAACGGATTCACCTACGTCGAGGCGTACTTGGCGCGCGGCAT
Organism: Streptomyces sp. S6; assembly: GCF_054880855.1. NCBI lineage: Bacteria > Bacillati > Actinomycetota > Actinomycetes > Kitasatosporales > Streptomycetaceae > Streptomyces > Streptomyces sp. S6. The sequence continues at coordinate 12,683 of NZ_JBTYMC010000030.1, forward strand.
GCACATCGACGACTTCGCCCCCAACCTCTCCTTCTTCTTCTCCAACGGCATGGACCCCGAGTACGCGGTCCTCGGCCGCGTCGCCCGCCGGATCTGGGCCGTCGCGATGAAGGAGAAGTACGGCGCGAACGAGCGCAGCCAGAAACTGAAGTACCACGTCCAGACCTCCGGCCGCTCCCTGCACGCCCAGGAGATGGACTTCAACGACATCCGAACGACCCTCCAGGCGCTGATCGCCCTCTACGACAACTGCAACAGCCTGCACACCAACGCCTACGACGAGGCCGTCACCACCCCCACCGAGGAGTCGGTGCGCCGGGCGCTCGCGATCCAGCTCATCATCAACCGCGAGTGGGGGCTCGCGATGAACGAGAACCCGCTCCAAGGGTCCTTCGTCATCGACGAGTTGACCGACCTCGTCGAGGAGGCGGTACTCCAGGAGTTCGAGCGGATCAGCGAACGCGGCGGAGTGCTCGGCGCGATGGAGACCGGGTACCAGCGGGGGCGGATCCAGGACGAGTCGATGCTGTACGAGCAGCGCAAGCACGACGGCACGCTGCCGATCGTCGGCGTCAACACGTTCCGCAACCCGCACGCCGACACCGCCGCCCCCGGCCCGGTGGAGCTGGCCCGCGCGACGGAACAGGAGAAGCGGTCCCAGCTGGAGCGCCTCCTCGCCTACCAGGTCGCCCACCGCGAGGCGTCCCACACGGCGCTGGCCGCGCTGAAGGAGGCGGCGATGGGGGACGGGAACGTGTTCGCGGCGCTGATGGACGCGGCCCGGGTGTGCACACTCCAGCAGGTCACGGAGGCGTTCTTCGAGGTGGGGGGCCAGTACCGGCGGAACGTCTGAGGACGCGGAGGGGCGGCACCCGGTACACGGGGCCGCCCCTTCTCTGTCGAGATAGCTTTACGAATAGCTTTTCAATTGCCTTTTGAGGTAGCTTCCCCGGTGTGACAGAACCTCGTATCCCGATCGGCCGCCTCGCCCTTCCCCCGGCCGGGCGCGGGCCCGCTGTGCTCGTCGCCCACGACTGGTGGGGGCTCACCGGACACGTCACGGACGTCACCGAACGCCTCGCCGCCGAGGGGTTCGTGGCGTTCGCGCCGGATCTGTACGGCGGCTTGCCGGTCGCCCGGGGTGTCGAACTCCTCACCGACGCCGCCGACTTGCTCCTCGCACACCCGGCGGTGACGGCGGAGGTCCTGGGGACCGTCGGATTCGGGACGGGCGCCGGGCTCGTCCTCCACCAGGCGGCGCAGGACTCCCGGGTCGTCGCGGCCGTCTCCTTCTACGGTGTCCCGCAGGACGAACTCCCCGATTTCTTCGGCCTGAACGCCGAGATCCTCGGCCACTACGACACGACGTACCCCCGCGAGTCCCTCGACGCGCTGCGGCGGGCCATTTCCGCGCAGTCCGGGATCACTCCTGACCTCAAGGTGCATGCCGCGTACGACGCGCAGGCGTTCGCGCGGGCATGGGAAGGGGCGTTGGCGTTCCTGCGGGAGCACCTCGGCTGAAGTCCCTTGACGGGAGCAGGAGTTCGAGGATGGCTCTCACCCCCGTGACAGCCCCCACTCACCCGCCCGCACCCCCGCCTGGAACCGCGACTCCGAGTCCAGTGCGACCAGCACCTCCGCGACCCGGCGCCGATACGTCCGCAGGGACATGCCGAGCTTGCGGGCGGCGGCCTCGTCGGTGAGGCCGGAACCCAAGGTGTCCAGGACGGGCCGGGCCCGCTCGTCGATCCGGGGCCGCCCGGCGAGGAACACCGCGAGGTCGGTGGCGCCCCGCCAGACCGCCTCGAACAACGCGAACGCGCTGTCCACCAGGGCGGGTTCGGTGCTCATCAGATACGTCCGCCGCGCGTCCGGCGCGGTCAGGATCATCGTCCGCCGCCCGACGAACACCGTCCCCTGCGGCAACGGCGTCGGCGTGATCCGGACGGCCGTCCCGCGCGCCGCCAACTCCGCCAGCAGTCGCCGGTCCTGCGCGTCGGCGAGCACGGCGGGGCCGAAGAGCTTGCGGGTCCGCTCGGCGCTGCCGTTCAGCGCCTGGCGCAGGGCGTTCTCGCGGGCGCCGGGCCAGGTGTCGAAGTCGGGGGAGACGGAGACGAACTCCTCGTCGAGTGCCGCCAACGGGACCAGGCGGGCGCGTAGTTCGAGGTCGCCGCGGAGCGTCGCGATCGCTGCCATCCACCCATTGTCGCGCGTGGCAGGAACGTGCCACCGGCTCGGCGTCCGCCCCGGCGCCCGGCACGCTGGCGGCATGAGCGACCTCTCCTTCTCCCTCGGCGGCGAACTCCCCGTCCACCGCCTCGGCTTCGGCGCGATGCGGCTGCCCTCCCAGGGCGGCATGTTCGGCGAACCCCGCGACCCCGAGACCGGCCGGGCCGTCCTGCGCCGCGCGGTCGAACTGGGCGTCGACCACATCGACACGGCCGACTTCTACAACAGCGGCGACGGCACCGTCCGCGCCAACACCCTTATCCGGGAGGCCCTTCACCCCTACCCGGCGGGCCTGACCATCGCCACGAAGGTGGGACCCCTCTTCCGCGAAGGGAGCTTCACCCACGGTGGACCGGGTGACCTGCGCGGGCTCGTCGAAGGCAACCTCGACACCCTCGGCGTAGACCGCCTCGACCTCGTCCATCTACGCATCGGCGGCATGGAGGTCCCGCACGGCGAATCCCTCGCCGCCCGCTTCGAGGCCCTCGCCGCACTGCGGGAGGAGGGCCTGATCCGGCATCTCGGCGTCAGCAACGTGGACGCCGCCCAACTCGCCGAGGCCCGGACGATCGCCCCGGTCGCGGCCGTCCAGAACCTCTACCATGCAGGTCAGCGGGGTGACGCCGAGGTGCTCGGGGTGTGCGAGGCGGCCCGGATCGCCTACGTGCCGTTCTTCCCGGTCGGCGGCGGACACGCGTCGACCGGCTCCCGGCTCGCGAAAGCCGCCGCCCGGCACGGGGTGAGTGTCCCCCGGATGAGCCTCGCCTGGCTGCTGGCCTCCTCCCCGGTGATGCTGCCGATTCCGGGGACGGGGTCGGTGGAGCACCTGGAGGACAACATGAGGGCGGCTGAAGTGGTCCTCGGTGAGGAGGAGTTGCGGGAACTGGCGTGACGGCCCCTTCAGGGCAAGGGACTTGACGGACCGTCAGTCGACCTTCAGGTGGGGCGTGTTCGCCGCGAACGCGTCCAGCGCCGCCAGATCGAAGTCCCCGTGATCACTGCCGAGCCCCTGCGCCACGAACGCCGCCGCCGCACACCCCAGCACCGCGCACTCACGCGGCGACCGGCCGAGCCCGAGCCCCCGCAGATACCCGGCGGAGAACGCGTCGCCGCAGCCCGTCGTGTCGACGACGTCCACCGCGAACGCCGGTACCTCCAGGACCTCTTCGGCCGTCACCACCAGCGCCCCGCGCGCCCCCAGCGTCACGGCGACACACCCGACGCCCCGCTCCAGGAAGACCCGCGCGCCCGCCTCCACACTCTCCGCGCCGGTGAACCCGAGTACCTGCTCCTCGTTCGGCAGCAGATGGTCGACGTACGGCAGCGCGTCCGCGATCCAGTCGAACAGCCCGCTCTCGCCACCCGCGAGGATGTCCACCGAGGTGACCGTCCCCGCCTCCCGCGCGGGCCGCAGGATCTTCGCCGCCGCCTCCCCGCCCATCAACTCCGGTGCGCCCAGGTGGAGATGGGTGGCGGCGGCGATCTCGGCGTGCGGAGCGTCGTCCGGGCCGTACGTGATGTTCGCGCCCAGCACGTGGAACGCGGGCCGGCTGCCGTCCGCGCGGATCGGCAGGACCGACGCGGAGGTCTGGGCGTCTTCGCGGCGCACGACGAGGGAGGTGTCGACGCCGAACCTGCCCAGCAGGCTGAGCATCAGGTCGCCGATCGGATCCGTCCCGATCGCCCCGGCCGTCTTCACCGACGCGCCCAGCTTCGCCAGCGTCACCGCCGTCCCGGCCGCCGTGCCCGCCGGGCCGAACCGGATCTGGTCGACCAGCGTCGCGCCCTGCCCGTCCGGGATGGACTCGACCGGGCGGACCTGGACGTCGAACACGTGGGCGCCGAGCGCTATCACCGACTGACTCAACGAAAGCTCCCTCTCTCGTACGGCCCGTTACGGCTTCGCCGCGCGGGTGCTGCCGTAGCCGCTGCTCAACGCGGCCGTGATGACCGCGAGTTGCTGTTCCTCGCTCAGTGCGCGCGGGGTGCCGAGGGTGGCGGCGCGGGCGTAGACGTCGCAGGCCCACTCCAGCAGGAGCGCGTTCTCCACGGCCTTCTCCAGCGACGAACCGTGCGCCACCGCACCGTGGTTGGCCATCAGCGCCGCCGACTTCCCCTCCAGCGCCGCGAGTACGTACCGCGCCAGCTCCGGGCTGCCGAACACCGCGAACGGCGCGACCCGTACCGCGCCGCCCAGCAGCAGCATCTGGTAGTGCACGCACGGGAGTTCGTCGAGGACCAGCGAGAGCGCGGTCGCCTTCGGGGAGTGCGTGTGGACGACGGCCCCCGCGCCCGAGCCGCGGTACACCCCGAGGTGCAGCTCCAGTTCGGACGTCGGCGCGAGGTCCCCGGCGAGGAGTGAGCCGTCCATGCCGACGACCGTCACCTCGTCCGGCGTGAGGCGCTCAAGCACCGCACCGGTCGCCGTCACCGCCACCGCGTCGCCGATCCGTACGCTCACGTTGCCCGCCGTGCCGATCAGCAGCCCCGCCTCCGCGAGCCGCCGGCTCGTCTCCGCGACCGCCTGCCGTGCCTGCGCCAGAGCTGCGCTCGCCTCCGTCATGACGCGAAAGCTAACGTGAACCTGAAACAAAGTCACGTTTGGTTTCAGGGTTCAGGGAACTCTGATGCGGGAGAGGGGGCCGGGATGGACGCCCGTGAGCTGGACGGGGTGCGGCTGCGGCGGCGGCCCCGGCAGGCGCGGTCCGTGGAGAAGGTCGCGAAAGTGCTGGCGGCGGCGGAGCGGCTGCTCGTCGAGGAGGGGGTGGACGTCCTCACCACGACGCGGGTCGCCGCCGAGGCCGGTGTCTCGGTGGGGGCGCTGTACCAGTACCTGCCCGACCGGGACGCGATCGTGGAGGCGCTGGCGGATCTGTATCTGGGGCGGCTGGAGGCCGAGATGGACGCCCTCGTCGTCCGCGCGGGCGAGCAGACCTGGCCCGACCCCGTCGCCGTCCTCGTCGACACCTTCACCGGCCTCTACCGCTCCCAACCCGGCTTCCGTGCGCTCTGGTTCGGCCGCCACCTCACCGAGACCACCCGTGAGGCCGACCGCCGCCACAAGCACACGATGACCGCGGGCCTGCACCGGGTCCTGCTCGCCCAGCACCTCCTCCCCGACACCCCGCAAGCCGCCACCGCCTGCCGCACGGCCTTCCTCGCGGCGGACGCGGTGACCCAGGAGGCGTTCCGCACGGCCCCCGACGGCGACCCGGCCCTCCTGGGGCAGCTGAAGACGCTGCTGCGGGCGTATCTGGGGCGGCTGGGGGAGTAGACGCGAGCTCGTCAGGTGCCGCCGTGATCAGGGCGGCCGGCGGCGGATGCCGGGCGCCGACGAAGAGGCGCACGGCCGTGAAGGCCCGGTGCCGGAGGGCGCGAACTCCCGGTCCGGTGGACACCGCCGACTGTGTCCACCGGACCGAAGGCACCGGCGGTGTCTCTGCCGAGTGCACGGGACGGGACGCTATGCGGCGGCGATGAACCGTGCCGCGCCGCCGGTGAAGAGTCCGGTGTGAGGGGGGTGTGAACAGTGTTCGAGAGGTCGCCGTCCGTGTCGCTGTTGGGCCGAACGGGTGACATGGCGTAAGAATTGGCTGGTGCAGGATGGAACGCGAGTCATTTCGGGGGGTGTCCGGTGAATCGATACGACGTCACCGACGAGCAGTGGGAGGGCCTGGCCCAGGTCGTCCCCTTGAGGGGCCGTGACGCCTGGCCGTCCGCGGTCGGCCACCGCGCCCTCCCCGAACCCGACACCGAGGCCCGCCGCCGCTTCGTCGTCCTGCGCGTCAACGTCTTCGCCGACGCCCGCGAGGTGGCCGAGACCCTCATGGCCGGCATCCCCGTCCTCCTCGACCTCACCGGCGCCGAGACCGAAGTCGCCAAACGCGTCCTCGACTTCTCCACCGGCGTCGTCTTCGGCCTGGCCAGCGGCATGCACCGGGTCGACCGCAACGTCTTCCTGCTGACACCGCCGGGGACCGAGGTGAGCGGGATCATGGAGGGGGCGGGGGTTTAGGGGGCGTGCCGCTGCCGGACCGGCGAGGACATGCATGATGGCCCCATGGATCTGCGTATCTTCACCGAGCCCCAGCAAGGCGCCACCTACGACACCCTCCTCTCCGTCGCGAAGGCGACCGAGGACCTGGGGTTCGACGCCTTCTTCCGCTCCGACCACTACCTGAAAATGGGTGACGTGGACGGACTTCCCGGCCCCACCGACGCCTGGCTTACCCTCGCCGGCCTCGCCCGCGAGACGAAGCGCATCCGCCTCGGCACCCTGATGACCGCCGCCACCTTCCGGCTGCCCGGCGTCCTCGCCATCCAGGTCGCCCAGGTCGACCAGATGTCCGGCGGACGCGTCGAACTCGGCCTCGGCGCGGGCTGGTTCGAGGCGGAGCACCAGGCCTACGGCATCCCCTTCCCGGCGGAGAAGTTCGCCCGCCTGGAGGAGCAGCTGGAGATCGTCACCGGCCTGTGGAACACCCCGCTCGGCGAGACGTACGACTTCCAGGGCACCCACTACACGCTGACCGACTCGCCCGCCCTGCCCAAGCCGGCGCAGGCGAAGATCCCGGTGCTGATCGGCGGCGGCGGCCCGAAGCGCACGCCCCGGCTGACGGCCCGTTACGCCGACGAGTTCAACATGCCGTTCGCCTCGGTCGCCGACACGGAGAAGCAGTTCGGCCGAGTCCGCGAGGCCGTCGCGGAGGCGGGCCGTCCGGCGGACGCGCTCACCTACTCCAACGCCCTCATCGTCTGCGTCGGCAAGGACGACGCGGAGGTCGCCCGGCGTGCCGCCGCGATCGGGCGTGAGGTGGACGAGCTGAAGGAGAACGGGCTCACGGGGACGCCCGGGGAGGTCGTCGAGAAGATCGGACGGTACGCGGAGATCGGCTCCAGCCGCCTCTACCTCCAGATCATGGACCTCTCGGACCTCGACCACCTGGAGCTGATCTCCAGCGCGGTGCAGTCGCAGCTCGGCTGAGAAACCGTCACCTGTGACAGCTCTGTGACCGGAGCTGTGGCCTCCGCCACAGCCGGTGACCAGGCCGCCTGATGAGGTGGCCCGATGCGCAGACACCCCCTCCTCGTCCCGGCCGTCGCCGTCCTCCTCGCCGCCACCGCGTGCGGCACCGAGGGGGCGGCGGACGCCGGGGCGGGAGCCAGGGGCGCCCCTTCGGCCTCCCCGGTCACCGACCCCGGCATCGACGGCGTCCGCATCACCTCCGTGACCCTCCCGGACGCCCCGTCGGCGCGCACCGGCGACGACCACGTGGTGCGGCCGGACAGCCTCGCGCGGCTCACCGCCGCCTACGAGATCGCCAACAAGGGCTCCGAGGCGATGACGTACACCGTCACGGTCTCCTTCCTGTCGCCCTCCGGCGGCGCGATGGGAAACCAGAAGGTGCCCGCGCGATCGGTCCCGCCGGGCAGGACGGTCACCGGGAACCTGGAACTCCTCGCCGGCCCCGGCTCCGCGGGCGCGTCCACGGCGAAGGTCATCAAGGTGGACAAGGTCCCCACCGCCGAGGCCCCCTCGACAGGCGGTGCCTGCCCGCCCTCCGGCGTCCGCGTCCACGCCGACGAGGGGGACGCGGCGATGGGCCTCAGAGTCGTCGGCATCCACCTGGAGAACTGCGGCACCACCCCCTACTCCCTGGACGGATTCCCGGAGTTGACCCTCCTCGACACCGAGCACCGCCCCGTCGAGGGCATCGAGATCCTCAAGGGCACGAGCAGGATCTCCGGCCCCACCGGCAGCGGTGACACCCCCGAACCGCTCACCCTGAAGCCGGGCGCGCAGGCGTGGGCCGAGCTCGCCTGGCGCAACACCACCGGGTTCGGCACGGCGGTGAACGTCCCGTACGTCCGTGTCCGCGCGAAGTCCGGCGCCGCACCGGTGATGATCGCGCCCGGCCTGGACCTCGGCACGACGGGGAAGCTCGGCGTGAGCCCCTGGCAGAAGGCCGCGCGATAACGCCGCCGGATAACCAAAGGCGCCGGTCACGGCCCCTGTGTCAAAGTTGCACAACCATTCGCACCCCTTCACAGACCCGGCCGGAGAGGCCCATGTTCCTGACCATCACCACCACCGGCACGCCCGAACGCCCGGCGACCGACCTCGGCTACCTGCTGCACAAGCATCCCGACAAGGCGCAGACGTTCTCCACCTCCTACGGCACGGCGCACGTCCTCTACCCGGAGGCGGGCCCCGATCGCTGCACGGCGGCTCTCCTGCTGGAGGTGGACGCGGTGGCCCTGGTCCGGCGCGGCAAGGGCAAGGGCCGGGGCGGCGCACCGGACGCGGCGCTCGCACAGTACGTCAACGACCGCCCGTACGCGGCGAGTTCACTGCTCGCGGTGGCGATCGGTGCCGTGTTCTCCAGCGCGATGAAGGGCACGTGCCAGGCCCGTCCCGAACTCCCCGGCGAGCGGCGGCCGTTGCGCGTCGAGGTGCCCGCGCTGCCCGCACGCGGCGGCGCCGGGCTCGTCCGCGAGCTGTTCGAGCCGCTGGGCTGGACCGTCACCGCCGAACCCGTCGCGCTGGACGCCGAGTTCCCGGAGTGGGGGGATTCGAGGTACGTCCGACTGACCCTGGAGTCCGAGGAGCTGACGCTCTCTCAGGCGCTGCGTCACCTGTACGTCCTGCTGCCGGTCCTGGACGACGCGAAGCACTACTGGGTCACCTCCGAGGAGGTGGACAAGCTGTTGCGCGCCGGTGAGGGCTGGCTGGCCGCACACCCGGAGCAGAACCTCATCACCAGCCGCTACCTGTCCCGCCGTTGGTCGCTGACCCGGCAGGCCAGGGAGGCCCTGGAACTGGTGCGGCTCGCCGAGACGGACGACAGCGCGGTCGAGGAGATCGACAACGCGGTCGAGTCGGAGGCCGAGACGGAGGAGAGGCCGACGCCGCTCGCCGTCCAGCGCCGCGAGGCGATCCTCGCCGCCCTGTGCGCCGCCGGCGCCGCCCGCGTCCTCGATCTGGGCTGCGGGCAGGGCGAGTTGGTGAAGGAGCTGCTCAAGGACGTCCGGTTCACGGAGATCGTCGGCCTCGACGTGTCGGTGCGCGCCCTCACCATCGCCGCCCGCCGTCTCAAGCTGGACCGCATGGGCGAGCGCCAGGCGTCCCGGGTCACCCTGCGGCAGGGGTCGCTGGCGTACACGGACAAGCAGCTCAAGGGGTACGACGCGGCCGTGCTCAGCGAGGTGATCGAACACCTCGACCTGCCGCGCCTGCCCGCCCTGGAGTATGCGGTGTTCGGCGCGGCCCGCCCCCGCACGGTCCTCGTGACCACCCCGAACGTCGAGTACAACGTCCGCTGGGAGACCCTCCCCGCCGGGCACGTCCGGCACGGCGACCACCGCTTCGAGTGGACCCGCGAGGAGTTCCGCACCTGGGCCCGCGGCGTGGCCGAACGGCACGGCTACGGCGTGGAGTTCACGCCGATCGGCCCCGACGACCCCGAGGTCGGGCCGCCCACCCAGATGGCGGTCTTCACGCAACTGACAGAGAACGAGAAGGAGGCGAAGGCGGCATGACCGAGCAGCAGCACACCAAGGTGCGGGAACTCCCCGTCACCGACCTCTCCCTCGTCGTCCTCGTCGGCGCCTCCGGCTCCGGCAAGTCCACGTTCGCGGCACGGCACTTCAAGCCCACCGAGATCATCTCCTCCGACTTCTGCCGGGGCCTGGTCTCGGACGACGAGAACGACCAGAGCGCGACGCGGGACGCCTTCGACGTCCTGCACTACATCGCCGGCAAGCGGCTGGCCGCCGGCCGCCGTACCGTCGTCGACGCGACCAGCGTGCAGAGCGAGTCCCGACGTCAACTCGTCGAGCTGGCACGGAAGTACGACGTCCTGCCGATCGTGATCGTCCTCGACGTCCCGGAGGAGGTGTGCGCCGAGCGCAACGCGGCCCGCACCGACCGGGCGGACATGCCGCGCCGGGTGATCAGACGGCACATCGGTGAACTCCGGCGCTCCGTCAGGGGGTTGGAGCGGGAGGGGTTCCGCAAGGTGCACGTCCTGCGCGGTCCGGCGGAGATCGACGCCGCGACCGTCCGCACCGAGAAGCGGTTCAACGACCTGACACACCTCACCGGGCCGTTCGACATCGTCGGGGACATCCACGGCTGCGCGAGCGAACTGGAGTCGCTGCTCGGTAAGTTGGGGTATGTGGACGGGGTGCACCCGGACGGCCGTACCGCCGTGTTCGTCGGGGACCTCGTGGACCGGGGGCCGGACAGCCCGGGGGTCCTGCGGCGGGTCATGTCGATGGTGAAGTCGGGCAACGCGCTGTGCGTGCCGGGCAACCACGAGAACAAGTACGGCCGTCACCTCAAGGGCCGCAAGGTCCAGCACACGCACGGACTCGCCGAGACCGTCGAGCAGATGGCCGGGCAGAGCGAGGAATTCGTCGCAGAAGTACGGGAGTTCATCGACGGGCTGGTCAGCCACTACGTCCTGGACGGCGGGAAGCTGGTCGTCTGCCACGCCGGGCTGCCCGAGCGGTACCACGGCCGCACCTCGGGGCGGGTCCGCTCGCACGCGCTGTACGGCGACACCACCGGGGAGACCGACGAGTTCGGGCTGCCGGTGCGGTACCCGTGGGCCGAGGAGTACCGGGGCAGCGCGGCCGTCGTCTACGGTCACACCCCGGTTCCGGAGGCCGGCTGGCTCAACAACACCATCTGCCTCGACACGGGTGCCGTGTTCGGCGGCAAGCTGACCGCGCTGCGCTGGCCGGAACGCCAACTGGTCGACGTCCCTGCCGAGAAGGTCTGGTACGAGCCGGTACGCCCGCTGCGTTCCGAGGCGCCGGGCGGGCACGACGGGCGTCCGCTGGACCTGGCCGACGTGCACGGGCGGCGGATCGTGACGACCCGGTACGAGGGCAACACCCGGGTCTCGGTGCGGGAGGAGAACGCGGCGGCGGCCCTGGAGGTCATGAGCCGCTTCGCGATCGACCCCCGGCTCCTGCCGTACCTGCCGCCGACCATGGCGCCGACGGCGACCTCGCACGCCGAGGGGTACCTGGAGCACCCGGTGGAGGCGTTCGCGCAGTACGCGGCCGGCGGGGTCGAGCGGGTCGTGTGCGAGGAGAAGCACATGGGGTCGCGGGCCGTCGTCCTGGTGTGCCGGGACGCGGAGGTGGCGCGCAAGAGGTTCGGGGTGGACGGTCCCACGGGGTCGTTGTACACCCGTACCGGGCGGCCGTTCTTCGACGACCAAGCCGTCACCGAGGAGATCCTCGGACGGGTGCGTGCCGCCGCCGACGCGGCCGGGCTATGGGAGTCGCTGGACACGGACTGGCTGTTGCTGGACGCGGAGTTGATGCCGTGGTCGCTCAAGGCGACCGGGCTGCTGCGCTCCCAGTACGCGGCGGTCGGCGCGGCCTCCGGGGCGGTGTTCCCGGGTGTGCTCACCGCGCTCCAGGGAGCCGCCGAACGAGGCGTGGACGTCGGTGAGTTGCTGGCGCGGCAGACTGAACGTGCCGCCGACGCCGCCGCGTTCACCGACGCGTACCGGCGGTACTGCTGGCCCACCGACGGCCTCGACGGCGTGCGGCTCGCGCCGTTCCAGTTCCTCGCGGTGCGGGGCCGCAGCCTCGCCGCCCTGCCGCACGACGAGCAACTCGCCCTGCTGGACCGGCTGGTGGAGCACGACCCCACCGGGCTGATCCGGACCACCCGGCGCCTGTACGTCGACACGGCCGACCCCGCCTCGGTGCAGGCGGGCGTCGACTGGTGGCTGGAGCTGACCGGCGCGGGCGGCGAGGGCATGGTGGTGAAGCCCCTCGGAGCCGTCGTCCGCGACGCCGAGAACCGCCTCGTCCAGCCCGGCGTCAAGGTCCGTGGCCGCGAGTACCTCCGGATCATCTACGGCCCGGAGTACACCCGCCCCGACCAGCTCGCCCGCCTCCGGGGCCGCTTCCTCAACCACAAACGGTCCCTTGCGATCCGCGAGTACGTCCTCGGCCTGGAGGCCCTGGACCGCCTTGCCGAGGGCGAGCCGCTGTGGCGGGTCCACGAGGCGGTGTTCGGGGTGCTGGCACTGGAGTCGGAGCCGGTGGACCCGAGGCTGTGAGGGGCGGGCCCGGTCCAGGGGGTGACTCCTGGGCCGGGCCCGGGGTTTCCTGGTGCGGCGAGCGGGACGCGGCGACCTCACACGTCGCGGTCCTGCCGGGCGCCGGCGACGGCCGTGGTGGACGGCCAGACCGTCGCCTTCACCGGCGATCTCGGCAGGGCCGTAGGTGTGGGGGACCTGGCCGCGCGGCGCCCTGCGGCCGAGCCTCTGGACACGCGTGCCGCGGTGAGGGTGGTGACGACCGCGACGCTGGAAGGCCGTCGCGTGGCGTTGGTCGGCTGCGGCGACGGGACGGTGCGGGCCTGGGACCCGGTCGGCCGCTGGCATCTGCGGCAACGACAAGCCCTCGCGGGTGTCGGAGCTGACACAGGGGGCGGCTGACCCCCCCTCACCGCTCCGGCAGCGCCTCTTCCCGGGCCGCGAGTTTGCGCAGCATCTCCAGGACCCGGTCTCTGGATTCGTCGGCGGCGTCGATGGCTTCCATGCACTGCCAGTACGTCGTCTGGTCGGGGGCCGTGGAGGCGAGGCCGACGAGGGCGATGCCGACCTCGCCGAGGAGGCCGCCGAGGCACAGGAGGGCCTGGCGGGCGTCGTCGAGGTCGGTGAGCTGGGCGGCGCGCAGGGACTCGGGCGGGAGGTCGGGGGCGTCGAGGACACCGCAGCCCCGGCCCGCCAGCTCGGTGAGGCCGAGGGCCTCGCCGCGTAACTCCGGGGGGCCGGAGACCGCGAGGCGGCTGCCTATGGCCTGTGCGAGGGCCTGCGCCTGCCAGACCTCCGCGAGCAACCCGGCGCCGTCACCGCCCTGCGCCAGAGCCCACCGGCTCGCCAGGATGAGCCGCACCGCATCCATGCGCCACCCCCGTCCGTCCCGGACCCGTTCCTCACGCGTCCGCCGCAACTCCCTTGACCACTACCCAGAGTGAGGGACCGTGAGGCGAAAAGCCAGAGGAAGGCGGAAATCTGTGGACAACAAATCGGTTTCGAGCGGCTGAACGATTACTCAAAGTGATAGCGGACGTGATCGTTCCCGCTCACTCCTCATTCCGCTTCCGGTCCGCGCCCCTCCACCGGGAACCGCTTCTCGTTGCGCTCGATCTTCGCCGCCAGCGCGGCGAGCGGGTCGACGCCGAGGACCTCGCAGAGCTGGAGCAGATACGCGAGCACGTCGGCGACCTCGTCCCGGACCCGGTGGGCGGTGTCCGGATCGGACATCACCCCGGCCGATTCCTCAGGGGTCAGCCACTGGAAGATCTCCACGAGTTCGGACGCCTCCACGCTGAGCGCGGCGACGAGGTTCTTGGGCGTGTGGAACGGCCGCCAGTCGCGGGCGGCGGCGAACTCGGCCAGCCTGCGCTGGAGTTCCGGCACGTCGGGCGGGGTGTTGTGGGCTGTCACAGGTCAAGGTGTACCACCGTGACGCCGGGTGTCCCGATCGCCCAGCGGGCGTCCGGGGAGGTGCCGAGGAGGCGGATGTGGCCGCGGTCGGCCATCAGGACGGCCAGTTCGAGGAGGGCGCGGCGCTGGCGCGGGTCGAGATGGGAGTCGACGTTGTCGGCCAGCACCGTCAACGCCCCCTGTCCGCCCGGGGCTTCGCGCGGTGCGTCGACCGTGAGAACACCGGGTCCGGTGAGCAGGACGAGAGCGAGGCCGAGGTGGCGCAGTTCGCCGTCCCCGAGGCGCAGCAGCGCCGTCGTACCGCCGCCTCGGTCGAGCACGGCCTGGAGCCTGCCGTCCGTCGTCGCCTCGGCACGCAGGTCGACGACCGGGCCCGCGCAGCCGGCGTCCACCGCCGCGACCAGGGCGGCGTGGCGGACGGCGCACTCCGCGCGGGTGCGGAAGACGACGTCGGCGATGTTGGCGCAGCCGGTGCGCAGGAGGCCGGAGCCGGGGAGGACGGGTTCGCGCATCGCGTCGGGGCGGGGGTCGCAGAAGAAGACGGAGCGCAGCGCGACGACCATCTGTTCGGCGGCGGCGATCACCCGCCGCTGTGCGCCGGTGCGGCCCGAGACGCGTAACGGGAGGATGGCGGTGCCGAGTTGGTCGTCCGGGAAGGGCGCGCGGATGACGGCCTTCGAGCCGCCGGTGTGCCAGGCGGCGTCCACGTACGGCCGGCTGGGATCCCTGAGCGCCGTCTCCAGCAGCACCGCGCCCCCCGCACTGAGCCGCTCGCCGACGATCCGCATCCGCGGTTCGGCCTGGACGGCGACGTCGAGCGTCACCGGCCCCTCAGGACCGTCCGCCGTGCACCCGATCCGGAACCCCCGCCGCCCCTCCCCGTCGGCCCGCGCCCACACCGGCACGCACGCTCCCACATCCGTGAACACCTCCCGCACCACCGCCCCGCCCCCGAGCCTCGACAACGCCCCGTACGCCCTCAGCGCACTGCTCTTCCCGCTGCCGCTCCGCCCGCTGAACAACGTCACCGGCCCCAGCCCGTACACCGCCCTCCTGTGCCCCGCGAACGCCGACAGCCTCAACTCGGTCAGGCACGGCCGCTGCGGCCTCACCTCGCTCCCCCTCGGCTGCGGAACCCGCTTCGCGCGCGGCGGCAGCACCTGAGCAGCCGTCTGCCGCGCCTGCGGCTCACGGGACGAGCGGGATCCGGTCATGCCGCGACCGTAGAAGCCCACCACCCCGCCGAACCGTTCCGTCAAAGCGACGTTCCCCCGATCGAGCTACCGCTCCGCCGGGATCCGGTCAACGCCGGTGACTGAAACCGTTGATGGTGCGACTGTCTGTTCGGTGTCGGCGGCCCCTGGGGTCACGCTCGCACCCCGCACGCCCGTACGGGCCGTCAACTTCCCCCGTCGCCCCAGGCCCACACCGCCCCTCCCGGGTGAAAAATCCCGGCGCCGGGCGCGGTGGGCGGTGTGGGGGAGTGACCGGCCCCCGCGATGATCGTTGGGACGTCGGAGCCGGACCGCCCGGCTCCCGTGCCCGGCAGGTCGACGCCGGGACGTCACCCGAGTGGCCTCCTGATGTGAGGCCGGGGGCCGAGGAGGCCGTCATGTCCGAGGAAATGGGCTCTGCCGGGCAGCCGAAGGGGTTGCTTCAGCAGATGGAGGAGCTGATGGCGTCACTGAACGCGGACCTGTCCGCACTGGACGCGGACCTTCAGTCGAGCCCTTCGCGGGCTGTGCCCGAGGACGCCGACAACACACTGAGCCCGGCCGAGGCCGACCACTGACACCGGCCCGTTCCCGGCGTTCCCCTCACTGAGCCGAGGAAACGTCGAGCCGAGTGCGGCGAGCCGCTCCGCCCCCGTCAGAAAGACCCCAGGATGCCGGGTGAACCGGCCGCCCGTTGGTCAGGATGGGGGCATGGCATTCCACGTTGACTCCGAGGCCGGCCGGCTGCGCCGGGTGATCCTGCACCGGCCCGATCTGGAGCTCAAGAGACTCACGCCCACCAACAAGGACGCGCTGCTCTTCGACGACCTGCTCTGGGTGCGGCGCGCGCGGGCCGAGCACGACGGCTTCGCGGACGTCCTGCGGGACCGGGGCGTCGTCGTCCACCTCTTCGGCGATCTGCTCACCGAGACCCTGTCGGTGCCGGCGGCGCGGACCCTCGTCCTCGACCGGGTCTTCGACGAGAAGGAGTACGGTCCCCTCGCGACCGACCACCTGCGGGCCGCCTTCGAGCCGCTCCCGTCGGCCGAGCTGGCCGAGCTGCTGGTCGGCGGGATGACGAAGCGGGAGTTCCTCCAGGCGCACCCCGAGCCGACCTCCGTCCGCTTCCACGTGATGGAGCTGGACGACTTCCTCCTCGGCCCGCTCCCGAACCACCTCTTCACGCGTGACACCTCCGCCTGGATCTACGACGGCGTCTCCATCAACGCGATGCGCTGGCCCGCGCGGCAGCGCGAGACCGTGCACTTCGAGGCGATCTACCGCCACCACCCCCTCTTCCGCGACGAGCGCTTCCACGTGTGGTCGGAAGGGCAGGCCGACTACCCGTCGACGATCGAGGGCGGCGACGTCCTCGTCATCGGCAACGGCGCCGTCCTGATCGGCATGAGCGAGCGCACCACCCCGCAGGCCGTCGAGATGCTCGCGCACAAGCTGTTCGCGGCCGGCTCGGCGCGGACGATCGTCGCGCTGGACATGCCGAAGCGCCGCGCGTTCATGCACCTCGACACGGTGATGACGATGGTCGACGGCGACACCTTCACCCAGTACGCGGGCCTCGGCATGCTCCGCTCCTACACCATCGAACCCGGCGTCGGCGAGAAGGAGTTGAAGGTCACCGACCACCCGCCGGAGCACATGCACCGCGCGATCGCGGCGGCTCTCGGCCTCGACGAGATCCGGGTGCTGACCGCGACGCAGGACGTGCACGCGGCGGAACGGGAGCAGTGGGACGACGGCTGCAACGTGCTGTGCGTGGAGCCGGGCGTCGTCGTCGCGTACGAGCGCAACGCCACGACCAACACGCACCTGAGGAAACAGGGTGTCGAGGTGATCGAGATCCCGGGGAGCGAGCTGGGCCGGGGGAGGGGCGGGCCGCGCTGTATGAGCTGTCCCGTGGAGCGGGCGGCTGTATGATCACACCGGGGTCTGTATAGAAATGCCGGGCATCGTATAGACTTCCACGGGTCAGTCTGTTCCCGTACCTCTGGAGCGCCCCCATGGCGACAGTCCCGACCGCCCTCGCCGGCCGCCACTTCCTCAAAGAGGTGGACTTCACCGCCGAGGAGTTCCGAGGGCTGCTCCGGCTCGCCGCCGAGCTGAAGGCCGCCAAGCGGGCCGGGACCGAGGAACGCCTCCTGACCGGCAGGAACATCGCGCTGATCTTCGAGAAGACGTCCACCCGCACCCGCTGCGCCTTCGAGGTCGCCGCCGCCGACCAGGGCGCCTCGACGACGTACCTCGACCCCGCGGGCTCGCAGATCGGGCACAAGGAGTCCGTGAAGGACACCGCGCGCGTGCTGGGCCGGATGTACGACGGGATCGAATACCGGGGCGACAGCCAGGCCAAGGTGGAGGAGCTGGCCGCGTACGCCGGTGTGCCCGTCTACAACGGGCTCACGGACGACTGGCACCCCACACAGATGCTCGCCGACGTCCTCACCATGACCGAGCACAGCACCAAGGACCTCACCGGCATCGCCTTCGCCTACCTCGGCGACGCCCGCTTCAACATGGGCAACTCCTACCTCGTCACCGGCGCCCTGCTCGGCATGGACGTCCGGATCGTCGCACCCGAGCGGTACTGGCCGGCGAAGGAGATCGTCGACCGGGCCCGGGAGCTGGCCGCCGTGAGCGGAGCGCGGATCACGCTCACCGAGAGCGTCGAAGAAGGTGTCGCGGGCGCCGACTTCGTCGCCACCGACGTCTGGGTCTCCATGGGTGAGCCCAAAGAGGTGTGGGCCGAGCGGATCGCCGCGCTCACGCCGTACGCCGTCACCATGGACGTCCTGCGCGCCACCGGCAACCCGGACGTCAGGTTCCTGCACTGCCTGCCCGCGTTCCACGACCTCGGGACCAAGGTCGGGCAGGAGATCTACGAGACGTACGGGCTCGCTTCGCTGGAGGTCACGGACGAGGTGTTCGAGTCCGCGCACTCGGTCGTCTTCGACGAGGCGGAGAACCGGATGCACACGATCAAGGCGGTGCTGGTGGCGACGCTCGCCTAGCTCTTCACCGGGATCACCATCAGCCTGAACCACACCGCCTTCCCCTTCTCCGTCGGCCGGTGGCCGCAGGAGGAGGAGAGGGAGCGGATCAGGAGGAGGCCCCGGCCGTGCTCCTGCCAGGGGTCGGGGTCGGTGCCGGAGGGGCGTGTCAGCTCGCCCGGTGGGGCCGGGTCCTGGTCGTGCACCTCGACCTGGCAGCCGGTCGGTAGGAGGTGGACGACCAGCTCGATCGGCGCGCTGCCGAGGGTGTGCTCGACCGCGTTCGCCACCAGCTCGGCCGTCAGCAGCTCCGCCGTGTCGCTGTCCGCGCCGTGCTCGACCTCGGCCAGCGCCGTCCGGACCAGCGCGCGCGCCACGGGCACGGCGGCGGCGGTGTGCGGCAGCGCGATGCGCCAGGAGGCTGAGGCCGGTCGTTCGTGCAAGGCGAGTCCGTTCATGGCGCAGGATCCCGTGCTCGACACCAGGCTGTCCTGCTTTCAACTTTGTGGAATGGTACGGCCGCCTCCGGTCCGGGCGCACCAGGAGTGGTCTGCCGGGGCTCACCACAGGGTTGTATCGACCTCGTGACGACAGTCACGTACAGGTGATAACTTCGAACGTGTGAGTCCCTTCACCGGAACCGCCGCGCGCACACCCCGTTGGGAACACCTCCGCGTCGACATCACCGACGCCGTCGCCTCCGTCACCCTCGCCCGTCCGGCGAAACTGAACGCCCTCACCTTCGGCGCCTACGCCGACCTGCGGGATCTCCTCGCCGAGCTGTCCCGGGAGCGGTCCGTGCGAGCGCTCGTGCTGCGCGGGGAGGGCAGGGGGTTCTGCTCCGGCGGGGACGTCGACGAGATCATCGGGGCGACGCTCGCCATGGACACCGGCCAGCTCCTCGACTTCAACCGGATGACGGGGCAGGTGGTGCGGGCGGTGCGCGAGGCGCCGTTCCCGGTGATCGCCGCCGTCCACGGCGTGGCGGCGGGCGCGGGTGCGGTCCTCGCCCTCGCCGCGGACTTCCGCATCGCCGACCCCACCGCTCGGTTCGCCTTCCTCTTCACCAAGGTCGGCCTCTCCGGCGGAGACATGGGCGCCGCCTACCTCCTCCCCCGCGTCGTCGGCCTCGGCCACGCCACCCGCCTGCTGATGCTGGGCGAGCCGGTGGGTGCCGCCGAGGCCGAACGCATCGGCCTGATCAGCCGGTTGACGATGGACGGCGCCGCCGACGAGGCCGCCCTCACCCTCGCCCACCGCCTCGCCACCGGCCCCGCCCTCGCGTACGCCCAGACGAAGGCGCTCCTGACCGCCGAGTTGGACATGCCACTCGCGGCGGCTGTCGAACTCGACGCGTCCACGCAGGCGTTGCTGATGAACAGCGCCGACTACCGGGAGTTCCACGCGGCGTTCACGGGGAAACGGGCGCCGAAGTGGGAGGGGCGGTGAGCGGGCGGGGGGAACCGGGAGCGGGCGGGGGTGTCGGCGGGAGTGGGGACTCGCGTCGGCGGGTTCCTGCCGTGCCGACTGCGCCCGCAGTGCGCCTTGCGCCCGCCACACCCGCAAGGCCCGCCGCTCGGGTCGCGCGCGGAGGGCGGGTCGCCGTCATCGGCGGTGGTCCCGGTGGGCTCTACGCCGCCGCGCTCCTCAAGCGCCTCGACCCCGCACGGGAGATCACCCTCTGGGAGCGCGGCGCACCCGACGACACGTTCGGGTTCGGGGTCGTGCTGTCCGACGAGACGCTCGGGGGGATCGAGCACGCCGACCCGGCCGTGTACGCGGCGCTGGAGCGGGAGTTCGTCCGGTGGGACGCCATAGAGATCACGCACCGGGGACGGCGGCACGTCTCCCGGGGGCACGGGTTCGCGGCGCTCGGCAGGAGGCGGCTGCTGGGGATCCTGCACGACCGGTGCCGGGAACTCGGCGTCGATCTGCGCTTTCGCACCGAGGCCCCGTATCCGGCGTGGCTCGCGGAGACGTACGACCTGGTCGTCGCCGCCGACGGGGTGCACAGCCCGACCCGGGAGACGTTCGCCACCGCGTTCCGCCCCCGGATCACCACGCACCGTTGCCGCTACATCTGGCTCGCGACGGACCTCGCCCTCGACGCGTTCCGCTTCGACGTCGCGGAGACGGACGAGGGGGTGGTGCAGTTGCACGGCTATCCGTACAGCCAGGACGCGTCCACCGTCATCGTCGAGATGCGCGAAGAGGTCTGGCAGGCAGGGGAGTTCACCCTCGGCCGGTGCGCCGACCTCTTCAAGGACACCCTCCGCGGCCACCCCCTGCGCTCGAACAACTCCACCTGGACGACGTTCCGGACGGTCGTCAACGACCGCTGGTCCAGCGGCAACGTCGTCCTCCTCGGGGACGCCGCGCACACCGCGCACTTCTCCATCGGCTCCGGCACGAAGCTCGCCGTCGAGGACGCCCTCGCGCTCGCCGCGTGCCTGGACGAACAGCCGGACCAGGCAAGCGCGTTGGCCGCGTACGAGGCGGAGCGGCGGCCGGTCGTCGCCTCCACGCAGCGGGCCGCCCGCGCCAGCCTGGAGTGGTTCGAGAACCTCGGCGCCTACGCGAGTCAGCCGCCCCGCCGGTTCGCCTTCAACCTCCTCACGCGCAGCCGCCGCGTCACCCACGACAACCTACGGCTGCGCGACGCCGCCTTCACGGCCTCCGTGGAACGGGAGTTCGGCTGCCCGCCGGGCACCCCGCCCATGTTCACACCACTGCGGCTGCGCGGCCTGACCCTGCGCAACCGGGTCGTCGTCTCCCCGATGGACATGTACTCCGCGACCGACGGCGTCCCCGGCGACTTCCACCTCGTCCACCTCGGCGCCCGCGCGCTCGGCGGGGCGGGGCTCGTGATGACCGAGATGGTGTGCGTCAGCCCCGAGGGCCGGATCACCCCCGGCTGTACGGGACTTTACGACGACCGGCAGGAAGCGGCCTGGCGCCGGATCACCGACTTCGTCCACACCAGGGCGCCCGGCACGGCCGTCGGCGTCCAGCTCGGCCACTCCGGCCGCAAGGGCTCGACGAAGCTGATGTGGGACGGCATGGACGACCCCCTCCCCGACGGCAACTGGCCCCTCACCGCCGCCTCTTCCCTCCCGTACCGCCCCGGCAGCCAGGTCCCCGGCGAACTCACCCACCCTCAACTCGCCGCCATCCGCGACCAGTTCACCGCAGCCACGCGCCGCGCCGCCCGCGCCGGCTTCGACCTCCTCGAACTCCACTGCGCCCACGGCTACTTGCTCTCCGGCTTCCTCTCCCCCCTCACCAACCACCGCACCGACACCTACGGCGGCCCCCTCCCGAACCGCCTCCGCTTCCCCCTCGAAGTCCTCGACGCCGTCCGCGCGGCCTGGCCCGCCGAACTCCCCCTCACCGTGCGGATATCCGCCACGGACTGGGCCCCCGGCGGCACCACCGAGGAGGAGGCCGTCGAGATCGCCCGCGCCCTCACCGCGCACGGCGCCGACGCCATCGACGTCTCCACCGGCCAGGTCGTCTCCGACGAGACCCCCGACTTCGGCCGCTCCTACCAGACCCCCTACGCCGACCGCATCCGCAACACCCTCGGCGTCCCCGTCATCGCCGTCGGCGCCATCTCCTCCTGGGACGACGTCAACTCCCTGCTCCTGGCCGGGCGTTCGGACCTCTGCGCCCTCGGCCGCCCCCACCTCTACGACCCCAACTGGACCCTCCACGCCGCCGCCGAGCAGGGGTACGAGGGGCCGGGGGTGGTGTGGGTACCGCAGTACCGGGCGGGGAGCAGAGCGCCACGGACAGGGCGGACGGACGCGCCGAAGCCCCGGCTGGAATTCAGGAGTTGAGGCCGGGATCTCTGCGGGGCGGGGGTTGTGACGGCCGGGGTCAGTAGAGGCTGAGGTCCATCAGGGCGGGGATTCGCTGTGCGCCGTCCGGGGTGCGGGGTGCCCCTGGCGTGCGGGTCGCCGTCCGGCGTGCGGGGTGTCTCCGGCGTCTGGGTCATCGTCCGGCGTCCGGGGCACCCCCGGCGTTCACACCGCCCCCGGCCCGCCCACCACGAACCGCTCGCCCGCGTCCCGCAACCGCGTGTGCAGTTCCCTGAAGACCTCCGCCGACCGCACCCCCGGCCAGTCTGCGGGCAACAGCCGCGCCGGCAACCCCGGATCGGTGTACGGCAGTCGCCGCCAGGTGTCCAGCACGAGCAGATAGTCCCGGTACGCCTCCTGCGGCGGGGTCTCCGTCCGCTCCCGCCAGGCCCGCAGCACCGGCCCGTGCGTGTCGAGGAACGCCTCGTGTTCCTTGGCGATCGCCGCGAGGTCCCACCACCGGGACACCGCCTCGACCGTCGCCGTGAACCCCAGGTGCTCGCCCCGGAACAGGTCGACGTACGGCCCGAGCCCGAGCCGCTCCAGCGTGTGCCGGGCCTCGTCGTGCAGCCGGGCGGGCGCGATCCACACGCCGGGCGCGGCGGTGCCGAACCCGAGCCCGGCCAGCCGTGACCGCAGCACGTGCCGCTTCTGCCGCTCCGACTCCGGCACCGAGAACACCGCGAGCACCCACCCCTCGTCGCGGGGCGGCTCGGCGGCGTAGATCCGGCGGTCGCCGTCCTCCATCAACTGCCGGGCCTCAGCCGACAGTTCGTACCCCGCAGCGCCGCGCTCGGTGCGCGCGGGCAGCAGCAGACCACGGCGTTTGAGACGGGAGACCGAGGACCGCACGGAGGGCGCGTCGACCCCCACCGCGGCGAGCAGCCGAATCAGCTCCGCGACGGGCAGGGGGCCCGGAGCGGAGCGCCCGTAGGCCCCGTAGAGCGTGACGATCAGAGACCGGGGTGCATGCTGGTCGGACACGTTGATCATCTTAGGTCTTCGGCATCAGTGCTGGTCACCACCGGTGTCCCCGACGGTGCGCAACAGGAACCGCTGGAGTTTCCCGGTCGCCGTGCGCGGCAGCCGGTCCGGGAAGCGGATCTCGCGCGGGCACTTGTACGGCGCCAACTCCCCTTTCACGAAAGCCCGCAGCGCCTGCACATCCCGCCGGGCCCCCTCCCGCAGCACCGCGTACGCGACGACGACCTGTCCGCGCTCCTCGTCCGGCCGCCCCACCACCGCCGCCTCCAGGACGTCCGGATGGCGCAGCAGCGCCTCCTCCACCTCCGGGCCCGCGATGTTGTACCCGGCGGAGACGATCATGTCGTCGGCGCGCGCCACATACCTGAAGTACCCGTCCGCCTCCCGGACATACGTGTCCCCGGTGACGTTCCACCCGCCCCGCACGTACTCCGCCTGCCGGGGATCCGCGAGATACCGGCACCCCACCGGACCCCGCACCGCGAGCAGCCCCGGCACCCCGTCGGGCACCGGCCTCCCCTCGCCGTCCTGCACCCGCGCCTCCCACCCCGGCACGGCAACTCCCGTCGTCCCGGGGCGGATCAGCTCGTCGGCCGCGGAGAGGAAGATGTGCAGCAGCTCGGTCGCGCCGATGCCGTTGATGAGCCGCAGCCCCGTCCGCTCGTGCCAGGCCCGCCAGGTCGCCGCCGGCAGGTTCTCCCCGGCGGACACGCAGCGGCGCAGCGACGACAGGTCGTGCGCGCCGAGGTCTGGTGCGCCGAGCATCGCGCGGTACGCCGTCGGCGCGGTGAACAGCACCGACACCCGGTGCTCCGGGATCGCCTCCAACAGGGCCTTGGGACCGGCCTGTTCGAGCAGCAGCGCGCTCGCGCCGGC
Source organism: Streptomyces sp. S6 (assembly GCF_054880855.1). Lineage (NCBI taxonomy): Bacteria > Bacillati > Actinomycetota > Actinomycetes > Kitasatosporales > Streptomycetaceae > Streptomyces > Streptomyces sp. S6. The sequence goes on from NZ_JBTYMC010000030.1 coordinate 36,334, forward strand.
CCGCAGCGGGAAGACGACGAGCCCGCCGAGCCCGAACGTGAACCCGAGCGGCGGACTCCCCGCGAACACGTCCTGTGGCACCGGCCGCAGCACGTGCCGCGCGAACGTGTCCGCGATCGCCAGCACGTCCCGGTGGAAGTGCGCGCACCCCTTCGGCCGGCCGGTCGTCCCGGAGGTGAAGGCGATCAGCGCGACATCGTCGGCGGCCGTGTCGACCGCCTCGTAAGGGAGTTGGGGCGAGGGCCGGTTCAACAGGTCGTCCGGCGCGTCCCCGCCGTACGCGGTGATCCGCAGGCCCGGCACCTCCGCCTTCACCAGATCGTCCAACGACCGCGCGTCGCACAGCGCGTGGCTCACCCGGGCGATCTCGCACACCGTCGCCAACTCGTGCGCGCGCTGCTGGGCGAGGACGGTGACGGCGATGCCGCCCGCCTTCAGCACCGCCAGCCAACAGGCCGCGAGCCAGGGCGTGGTGGGGCCGCGCAGCAGGACGCGGTTGCCGGGGACGACGCCCAGCTCGCCGGTGAGGACATGGGCGATCCGGTCGACGCGGGCCCGCAGGTCGCCGTACGACCAGGTCGTGGCCGGGGTGCGGAACACGGGGCGGTCGTCGGGCTGGCCGGTGAGCAGGGCGGTGGCGCAGTTCAGGCGGGGCGGATAGGCCAACTCCGGGAGATCGAAACGGAGTTCGGGCCATTCGTCGGGCGGCGGGAGGTGGTCGCGCGCGAAGGTGTCGACGTGGGCCGAGAGCTGCAAGGTGGCTCGCCCCCTTGTCGGTTCGGGGTCGTGCGTCGAGCGTAACGTGTTGATGACGGCGGTCAAGGGAGCGCGATATCGTCATCGGTGAGGAGGTGTGCGCCATGGCGCTTTCCGCGTTGCGAACACTGACCGCCGAGCGGTTGCGTCCGCTCGCCGAAAAGGGTGAACCGGGCCGCGTGAACCGCCCTTTGGTCGCCGAACTCGGCCGACAGGGCCTGCTGGCCCGGCTGTTCACCTCGGGCGCCGTCGAACTCTGCGAGCTGCGTGAGGCGTTGGCCTACCTCTGCACCGAGGCGGAGACCGCCCTCGCCCTCCAGGGACTCGGCGCGTATCCCGTGCACGGGTACGGGAGTCCGGCTCAGCGGGAGCGGTGGTTGCCGGGGGTGCGGGAGGGGCGGACGGTGGTCGCGTTCGCGTTGAGTGAGCCGGGGGCGGGGTCGGACGCGGCGGAGTTGGGGCGGCGGGCGGTGCGGGAGGGGGGTTCGGGGGGTGCCGGCGCCGGGGGTGCCGGCGCTGGTGCCGGGGGCAGGGCCGGGACCGGTGGTCGTGGTACCGGCACCGGGAACGGTGGGCGGGCCGACGGTGCGG
>NZ_JBTYMC010000031.1:0-37581 GCF_054880855.1 Streptomyces sp. S6
GCGTGATTCCTTCACATACGTGTCGGATTATGTCCGGTTCGCGCCATCCTGAGGCTCAACGCCCGTACGGATACCCCTGCTGCTGGTACGGGTTCGGCTGAGGCTGAGGGCCGGGCCGGCGCCGGGGCTGACGCCGGGGCCCACGGCGAGGCCGGGACTGGGAGCCGGGGAGAGGCCGGGACTGAGGCCGGGACTGGGAGCGGGGCTGGGACTGAGGCCAGGGTCGAGGTCAGGGCTGGAGCCAGGGGCCGGGCCGGGGCTGGGGCCAGGACTGGGGCCGAGGGCCGGGTCGAGGCCGGGGCTGACGCCAGGGCCGGGACTGGGGCTGGGGTCGGGGCTCCCGCGATCGGCGCCGGGCTTTACGCGGACGACGCCGGGGCCTCCGCACTTCACGCCGGGCCCTACGCAGACAACACCCGGGCCCCCTCGACCGGCGTCGGGCTTCCCGCAGACGACGTCAGAGCTCCCGCACTCCACGCCGGACCCCATGCAGACAACACCGGAGCCCCCTCAACCAGCGTCAGACTTCCCGCAGACGACGTCACGACTCCCGCACTCCACGCCAGGCCCCATACAGACAACACCCGGGCCCCCTCAACCAGCGTCAGACTTCCCGCAGACGACGTCACGACTCCCGCACTCCACGCCAGGCCCTACGCGGACAACGCCGGGGCTCTCGTGTCCGGCGTGCCCTTGGGGCACCTGTCCGTTGCGGCCGGTCGCAAGTCCTCGTCCGCCGCCGGAGGCCCCCGCGTGGGTGACGTCCTGCTTGTCGACGACGACCCGGTGGCCAGGGAGAGTGCCCGGCTCGCGCTGGCGGAACGCGGCCATCGGGTGCGTACCGCCGCCGACGGGGTGACCGGCCTCAACCTCTTCCGCCGGCAGGCCCCGGACGTCGCCGTGCTCGCGGCCCGGCTGCCCGGTCTGGACGGGATGAGCCTGGCGCGGCGGATCCACGAGGAGTCCGGGGTGCCCGTGCTGCTCATGTCGGACGGCGACGACCCGGCGGATCTGGTGGCGTCTCTGGAGAAGGGGGCGGACGACTGTCTCGCCAGGCCGGTCGACGGGTCGGTGCTGGCCGCCCGCGTCGGTGCCCTGCTGCGCCGGACCGGCGCCGACCAGCCGTCCGGCATGCGGGCGGTGCGGTTCGGGGACCTGGTGTTCTGCCCCGTGTCGCTGGAGGTGCACCGGGACGGGAAGGCCGTCCACCTGACCACCACCGAGCTGAAGCTGCTGCGGGAGTTCGCCGCCGCACCCGGCACCGTCCTCACCCGGGAGCTGCTCCTGGAGCGGGTGTGGGACCACGCGTGGTGCGGTGACAACCGGGTGGTGGACGTCAATGTGCAGCGGCTGCGCGCGAAGATCGGGCGGGAGCGGATCGAGACGGTCCGGGGGTTCGGCTACAAGCTGCGGCCGTGAGCCGGGGGCGGGGTGAAGCCGGCCGCCGTCATGCGCCGGGCCAGTTGGTCGAGGTCGGCCGGGGAGTCGTCCAGGAGGAGAAGGCCGAAGGCGTTGCTCTCCAGGATGTCCAGCAGGGTGCTCAGCTCCCTCGGACCCTCGTCCTCCAGGACGAGAGCGGCGTTACGGAGCACGATCGTCACCGGTCCGTACTCGTCCGCCTCGGTCACGGTGCGCAGGCAGTCCTCGAACGCGGTCCAGTTGTGGCCGAACCAGGCCGGGAAGTCCAGCACGGCGGCCCACTCGGCGAACAGGTCGATGTTGGTGCGGCAGCGGGTGCCGAGGATCTCCTTGGCCGACGCGGGGACCGTCTCCGACGCGGACAGGGGGCGGATGCTGTGCATGATCGTCTGCATGTCGTTCCTCCTGGCGGAAAGGTGGGGGTGGACGAGCGCCCGCCGGCATGGGGGTCCGGCGGGCGCACGCCGGCTACCAGCGGCCGAGGTAGTGGAAGGTGTTGTAGTGGTCGAACGTCGCGTAGACGTGGCCGGTGTAGATGTTGCGGACGATCCGCATCGTGCCCCGGATGTTGCTGCCCGTGCTCTCGTGGGACAGGGTGTCGTACTCGCGGTAGGCCCCCGTCGAGCCGTCCGTGTACATGTTCGGGACGTGGAAGCCCGCTTCCTGGTTCGCGACCTGGCCGCCCCGGTCCTGGAACACGCCGCCGTAGTAGATCCAGTGCGTCGTACGCCTCGGCCAGCTGCCGGTCGTGAACGAGTACCAGCCCCGGCCGTTCGTGTCGCCGGGCCAGCCCTGGTGGTACTGCGGGTTCTCGCTCGTGACGAGTTCGTTCAGGCCGTTGGCGCGGTTGATGTCGTGCGTGTTCCAGAAGTCGGCCGCGGTGACGGCGGCACGCCAGTCCTGGTCGGAGACGTTGCCCGGCTGCGACCCGCGCCACGGCGCTTCGGCGGGGCACGTCTGGGTCGGGGCGCTACAGCCGGGGGCGTCGGCGGCGTGCGCGGTGGCCGACAGGCCGAGTCCGCTGACGGTGACGCCGAGCAGCATCGCCGGGATCACGACCTTACGGGCGTACGCGCGCAGCACGGACGACAGGGAGCGCTTCTCGCGCGGGGTCTCCAATGCCTCGTTCGAGGACATGGTGGCTCCTTGGAGTTGGGGGGTTCACGGCCGGAGCGGATGTTTCTCCGGCCGGCACCAAGGAGACCGGGCGTATGTCTCGGTGGTCCGGCGATGGGGTCACAGCTCAGGGGAGGGGTGTCGACGTGCGGTTGTTACAGAAGGCTGTGCGGCTGCGGTACAACACCGTCATGGCCGAAGCGGAGCGCGTTCTCGTGCGGGATCTCGGAGAGTGGTCCGCCCTGTACGACGGGTACGAGTACGACGTCCCCCTGGACGACGCCCGTCTCACCCTTCCGGACGACCTCGCCGAGGCACTCCGCTCACCGGATCTGCGTGCCGCTCAGCGGCTTGCGCGGTATCTCGGGCCCGGTTGGGAGGTGCGGTACGGGGAGGGGGTGTTGTTGTGCTGGGGGTGTGAGCGGGTGCATGGGGAAGAGGGGGCCCGGCATCCTCAGGACCTTGTCGTGAAGGGGGAGTTCAAGTGTCCGCCGCTGCGGGCTGAGGGGTTCGGGGAGTTCTTTCCCGATGATCCCGTGGCGGCGGTCGAGGTTCCGCGTGAACTCTCCGACGTGTTTCGGGCGTGGGCTCGGGGTATCGACGTCGCCCTGGACCAGTGGACCCGGGACCGGCTGGACTTCGCGTACGAGGTCGAGTGCGAGCGGCTGTTCAAGGAGGGGAGGGGGTTGGCGGAGCGGCTCGCGAAGTATGTCGGGGCCGGTCGGCGGGTGACGTATCTCGGGCTTGCCAACGGGGGGTTGAGCTCCATGAGTTGGGACAGCTGGGTGGGGGAACATCGGTCGTAGGGAGCCGGTTCTGTGGGGGCTTGCTCCGGTTGACTCAACGGGACGTGGGGCTGGGCGAACCCTTCGGGGTGAGAGGCGTTGGCCTGGGCATGGAACGTCTCTTCGCGGTGCCTGCCGGGTACCGGCCCGATCGGCGTCGGATTCCTGGGCTCGTCGCACTGGTCGTGGACCGGCTCGGACAGCCGGTCAGCCCGCTCACCCGGCCCGTGCTGCTGCTGTGGTGGGCCATTCCTGTGTGTTCGGCCCATGTGCGGGGTGGGTTGTTCGTGCGGGAGGGGGCCGTCGGGGCGGTGCAGGGGCTGCCGACGGGGCTGCTGCGCCGGGTGCTTGTCGCTGTCGCGAGCTGTGCCGTGGCCGTGTGTGCCGGGACCGTCGTCCTCGTGGAGTTCGGGAGGTGTCTTCCGCTGCTTCTGCAACTTGCCCGTGTCAGGGGCGTGTTGCGTCGGCTCAGGGCGGGTGGGCCCTGGTTCTACGGGGGGTTGTTCGCCGCTCCTGTCGAACTTCCCTTGGGTGGGCTGCGGTTGATGCGGGCGGGGCACGAGTGGGCCGACGTTCAGGGGGTGGGGCTGGTCGCCGTGCCCGCGAACGGCCGGAGCCGGCGGTACCTGGAGCGCGGGGGATGGGTGGCGGACGAGCGGTATTCCGGGGTGTTGGTTCGGGAGGCTGTGCGGGAGCGTCGTCCGGAGACCGGTCACCCTCAGGACGGCTGGACGACGATCCGCCAGACGACCGAACTGCCCGCCGAGAACTTCCATTTCAGCTCGTTCAGATGGGCACGGGGAATTTCGGCGGTGAATACACCGCCGCCATCACCGCATTGTGATCCGGCAAGGACTTTCCCGACGGACGAGGCCTTCCCCGCCGAAGCGGGGAGCGTGACGCCGCCCGCACCTCGCCCCGACCCCGCGTACAGCGTCTTGGACCCGACGGGCAGCGGGGACTGGACCGGGTCGGGGAGGCGGTTCGGGGCGGTCGGTGTCTGTGCCGCGGGGGGTGTGCTCGCCGGGGCCGTCGCATGCGTGCCGGTGGAGCAGGCCGAGGCGAACACCAGGACCGACAGGCCGACGGCACGCAGGGGGAGCTTCATCCGACCGGCCTCGGCTCAGGCGTGCCCCTTGGTCACCAGGGTGGTGAGCGTGATCTGGAGCGCCATGGACCGAACAATCATGGAGCGCGCGGTTGATCGTCAAGGAGATTCGGGACAGCTGACCGGCTGATGAGGACCGCTCTCACACCGCCAGCACCCTCCCCGCCGCCGCGACCAGTTCGTTCGTCCTCTCTATCGCCGTCTCCCTGCGGGCCGACAGTGCCTCCAGGTCCGGTGCGTTGCGCAGGTCCACCGCCGCGAGGGCCGCCTCTCGGGCCAACGGGGCGAGGGTGGGTTCCAGGACCGAGACGGAGACCAAGGGGGCGGTGAGGGCGGACCGGGTGGCCTGAGACACCGACCTCGCCGCCGTCAACGCGGACTCCTCAGCGCCGGTCAGCCTCAACTCCTCCCGGTGCCACAACGCCCTCCGGTGATCCCCCAACGCCGCGACCAACTCCCCCAACGCCGTCCGCAACGCCACCTCCCTGCGCTCGGCCCGAGCAGCGCGTTCCCCTCTCTGCTGGAGAAGGCCGGCGAGCAGACCGCCGAGGAGAGTGCCGGCTACGGCTATGACGCTGGACCACATGGAGGGGGCTCCGTAAGTCGTTGGGTGGGCAGGGAGGGCTGGAAGTGGGGGGGGTGGGGTGCGGGTGCGTGGTGGTTGTTCGCGCCCACGCGGCGGAGCCGCATATAGATACAACCCTCGCCCAACACCCAAACAGCACCCACTCTTTCAGGGGCGCGGGGAACTACGCGACCAACCACCACGCACCCGCACCCCACCACCCACCCCTCACCCCCCCGAAGACAACGCCCCCCGCCTCGGCGCAATCCCCTCCGGCACGGCCCGCGCCCGAGCCGGCGTCCCCGTCCAGCACGTCCCCCTCCGCGCCAACAACCGCCGCAGCCACAGCTCCAGGGAGACCAGATCGGCGAGCCCGGCCAAGGGCAACGGCTCCCCCGCAGCCGCGTCCCGGACGGCCTTCCGCACCACTCGCGCCTCCACGAGCCCCGCCTCGGCGAGCAGCGGCGTCTCGAACAACGCCAGCACGCTGCCTGTTGCGGAACGCAACCCCGCGCGGGCGGTCGCGGTCGCGGAGCCCGGCGTCGGGGTGCCCCAGCCGGGGGGCAGGTCGGCGACGCCGGACGCGGTGAGGACCCGGCGCAGGATGGCGGACCGGGCCCCCGGCTGGACGCGAAGGGTCTCCGGCAACGCCTGGCACGCGCGGACGACTTGGTTGTCGAGGAAGGGCGCGTGGAGCCGCTGGGAGCGGATCTCGGTGGCCTGCTCCAGGACGCGGAGATCGGAGGCGTGCCGGGCGAGGGCGGCGCGGGCGCGGTGGTCGCCGGGTCTCTGTCCGGGCCCGCCCGCGCGGGAGGTGGAGGACTGGAGGCGAACCGATACTTCAGCGAGCGCCTCACCGGTGAGCCAGCGGGCGGCGGGACCGGCGGGAGCCCAGGCCAGCGCGGCCAGGGACGCGCCTACAGCCCCCGGCACGTCCTCGAAGCGGCGGGACAGCAGGCGGTCCGCGAGGGACTCCAGCCCGGCGGCGTACGGCGTGCGCGCGAGGCGGCGGGCGGCGCCGTACACGCGCGCGGGGACCAGGACGGAGCCGTCCGCCTTGGTCAGCGCGGCGACGGGCCGGACCAGGTGACGGCGTTTGCGGTCCATCAGCAGGTCCGCGAGGCGGGCCGGGTTGGCGTCGAGGGCCTGCCGGGCACCGTGCCCCGTGAAGTGGTCCGCGCTGCCCGCCGCGAGGCGCGCGCGGTGGCGGGGCGCCTGGACGAGGGAGGGGCCGGGTTCGTCGGTGAGGGGGCCGTCCAGGGCCGCGTAGGGGAGCATGTCGGCGTCGCCGGTGACGACGACGTGGTGGAAGCGGGGGTTGGCGGCCAGCTCACCGGCGCGCTCCAACTCCTCCTGCTGACGGCGTGAGGTGAGGTCGTTGAAGGTGACGGCCAGCAGCCGCTCGCCCGCGCCGGTGCCGTGCCCCAGGAGCGTGCCCGGCATGCCGGGCAGGCCCGCAGCGAGCAGCGCCAGTGTCCCGGACGCCGGTCCGCCCGTGAGGTCCGCGCCGATACCGGGAACCGGCATCCCGCGCGCGGCACGCCGTTCGGCGGGCCCCATACCGGGGACGGGCCCGGGGTCCATGTCGGGGACGTGCCGGGGCGCCGACAGCCTCGTCCGCACCGCCTCGACGAGCGCGTCCCGCACCCCCTCGACCGCGCTGTCCGCGTCGACGGGCGCGGCGGCGACGGCGAGTGAGGTGACCGGTTCGTAGTTGACGACCTCCCGCGCGCCCGCGCGCAGCACCAGCGCGTGCCCCGGCGGAACGCGCCGCACGCCGTCGTACGGCGTCGAGTCGAGGAGGGCGGCCGGTACGTCGGGGGCGGCGAGGAGCGCGGCGAGGTGCCCGAAGTCGAGGTTGGCCTCGACGAGGTCGGCCAGCGGCAGCGCGGCCGTCGCGTACGCCGTCCCGCCCGCCCAGGGCGTGTGGAACACCGGGCGCGCGCCCGCCAGATCGCCGCAGACGGTGATCCGGCGGTCCACCTGGACGACGGCCGTGTAGCTGCCGGGCCAGGCCGTGAGGTGGCGCAGGGCGCCGCCGCGGGCCGTCAGCAGGCCGATGCGGAGCTGGTCGTCGCTGGCGCCGCACAGGCCGAGGACGGCGATGCGGGTGCGGTCGTCGACGCGGACGACGCGGATCTCGTCGGGCCGCCAGTCGCCGACGGCCCACAGGGGGTCGGGGTCGCCCCACAGGAGCTGCGAGCCGATCGGCTGGACGACCTCGCCGTCCAGGCCGACGGCGCCGCCGCCGTCGTAACCGCCATAGGGGTCACCGAAGCCCGGAGAGGACCCGGAGGCGGTCAAGCTCCAACCCACCAACCACCGCATCGACGCCTCCACGGGCTGTGGACAACCGGTGCACCGTACGAACCGATTCACCATGCTGCCACGAAGAACGCGCCCATGACGGAAGGCAGAACGCCTGAAAGGCACCACAACGCGCCCACGCGCGCGTGCCGTTGCCGAACGGGGAGCCCGCGTGCGCCCCCGCGCTCTCGTCGCGAATGCGCCCCCGGTACGCTCCCCCCGAACGCCCTGTGCGCCCTCGATTCCCATGGTCGGGGCCTTGATCACCCGGCGATCCGAGGGGCGTTTTTCGGCCAAATCCGCAGCGTGACGCGGCAGTTGCCGAAGCTTTCCGGACAAGCCGCGCACACGCTCCGTACACGGCCCGCACGACCCTGTGCGAGCGCGCGATCCGGGAGACGGAGATCGCCCCCCGGACCGTTCCGCCGCCCGCGGGGATGTAGGCGGCGGTGTCCCCCAGCCCACTGGTATCCAGTCCAGCGGGCCGACCCACGCACCGCCCATCGAAGCGCTCCCGCGATGGCCGGAGAAGAGCGCACACACGGGCGCACGGCCACACAGCGGGAGCACGTCGCGACGGACCGCTACGGAGCCCGCACTTCCGTACGGGCAACAATCCCGCCAACCGGAACAATGCCTCTTAACGCTTGGGATGCGGCGAACTACGCTGGGTTTACGAATGCCGGGTGGTTATGCCAGCGCGGCAGCCGTCTGTGTCGAGGGGTGGCGCAATGTCCAGGGAGCAACGCGGGCCGAACGAGAAACTCGGCGCCGTTCTCGCCCTCGCGGGGATCAGCAACGCGGGTCTCGCGCGGCGCGTCAACGACCTCGGCGCACAACGCGGGTTGACCCTGCGCTACGACAAGACGTCCGTGGCGCGCTGGGTGTCGAAGGGCATGGTCCCCCAGGGCGCCGCCCCGCACCTGATCGCCGCCGCGATCGGCCAGAAGCTCGGCCGGCCCGTCCCGCTGCACGAGATCGGCCTCGCCGACGCCGACCCCGCGCCCGAGGTGGGCCTCGCCTTCCCCCGGGACGTCGGGCAGGCCGTCCGCTCCGCGACCGAGCTGTACCGCCTCGACCTCGCGGGCCGACGTGCCGGGGGCGGCGGCATCTGGCAGTCCCTGGCCGGGTCGTTCGCCGTCAGCGCCTACGCGACCCCCGCCTCCCGCTGGCTCATAACCCCGGCCGACAGCTCCGTCGCGCGCGAGTCGCCCCTGTCCGAGGCGGCCGGGGCGCCGGTCAGAGTCGGCCACAGCGACGTCCGCAAACTGCGGGAGGCCGCCGAGGACGCGCGCCGCTGGGACTCCAAGTACGGCGGCGGCGACTGGCGTTCGTCCATGGTGCCCGAGTGTCTGCGCGTGGAGGCCGCTCCCCTGCTGCTGGGGGCGTACTCCGACGAGGTGGGGCGCGCACTGTTCGGCGCCACCGCCGAACTGACCCGGCTCGCCGGGTGGATGGCCTTCGACACCGGTCAGCAGGAGGCCGCCCAGCGGTACTACATCCAGGCCCTGCGCCTCGCGCGCGCGGCGGCGGACGTCCCCCTCGGCGGGTACGTCCTCGCCTCCATGTCCCTCCAGGCCACCTACAGAGGCTTCGGGGACGAGGGCGTCGACCTCGCGCAGGCCGCCCTCGAACGCAACCGCGGCCTCGCCACCGCCCGCACCATGAGCTTCTTCCGGCTCGTGGAGGCGCGCGCACACGCCCGCGCGAGCGACGCACACGCCGCCGGTGCCGCGTTGCGCGCCGCCGAAGGGTGGCTGGAGCGGGCCCGGGACGGCGACAGCGACCCCTCCTGGCTCGGCTTCTACTCCTACGACCGGTTCGCCGCCGACGCGGCCGAGTGCTACCGAGACCTCAAGGCACCCCGCCAGGTCCGCCGGTTCACCGAACAGGCGCTGTCGTCCCCCACCGAGGAATTCGTCCGCTCCCACGGGCTGCGCCTCGTGGTGTCGGCCGTCGCCGAGCTGGAGTCCGGCAACCTCGACGCCGCGTGCGAGCAGGGGGTGCGGGCCGTGGAGGTCGCCGGGCGGATCTCCTCCGCGCGGACGACCGAGTACGTGAAGGACCTGCTGCACCGGCTGGAGCCGTACGGCGACGAACCCCGGGTGGTGGAACTCCGCGAACGGGCAAGGCCGTTGCTGATGACTCCGGCATAGGTTTGAAGCCGTTGTCAGTGGCGCAGTGCACTATCGAAGGCGGAGGTGGTGCTCGTGGGCCGTGGGGTTCCGTACGACTGTGACGTGCTTGTCGTCGGTGGGGGGATCGTCGGGCTCGCCACCGCGTACGCCGTCGGCCGGGCCGCCCCTGGGACACGGGTCCTCGTCCTGGAGAAGGAGTCCGGGCCCGCCCTGCACCAGACCGGGCGCAACAGCGGGGTCATCCACAGCGGGATCTACTACCGGCCCGGGTCGCTGAAAGCCCGGTACGCCGTCCAGGGCGGCGCCGAGATGGTCAAGTTCTGCGCCGAGCACGGCGTGCCGCACGAGGTCACCGGCAAGCTCATCGTCGCCACCGACCGCGCGGAACTCCCCCGCCTGCACGCCCTCGTCCAGCGCGGGCGCGAGAACGGCATCTCCGTCCGTGAGCTGGGGGGCGCACAGATCCAGGAGTACGAGCCGGAGGTGCGGGGCCTCGCCGCGATCCACGTCGGGACGACCGGGATCTGTGACTACGGCGCCGTCGCGCGCGTCCTCGCCGAGGAGTCCGGCGCGGAGATCCGGTACGGGGCGGAGGTCGTCCGCGTGGACCGGCGCGCGGATCTCGGGGTGGCCGTCCGGACGGCTCGCGGGGACGTCGTGCGCGGGCGCGTGCTCGTCAACTGCGCCGGGCTGTACTGCGACACCGTCGCCAGGCTGACCGGGGACGAACCGTCCGTGCGGATCCTGCCGTTCCGGGGTGAGTACTACGAGCTGACGCGTCCCGCTCTCGTGCGGGGACTGGTCTACCCCGTCCCCGATCCCGCGTTCCCCTTCCTCGGGGTGCACCTCACCCGGGGCATCGACGGGGGCGTCCACGTCGGCCCCAACGCCGTTCCCGCGCTCGCCCGGGAGGGGTACGGGTGGGGCGTGGTCCGGGGTGCCGAACTCGCCGGGACACTGTCCTGGCCCGGCGCCTGGCGGATGGGCCGGCGGCACTGGCGGTACGGAGTGGGGGAGATCCGGCGGTCCGTCTCCAAGGCGGCCTTCGTGGACGCGGTGCGCAGGATGCTGCCGGGGGTGGAGGAGGGGGACCTCGTGCGGGGTGGTGCGGGGGTGCGGGCTCAGGCTGTCGGGCGGGACGGGGCGCTCGTCGACGACTTCCTGATTCAGGAGGGGGCTCGGGCGGTGCATGTGCTGAACGCGCCTTCGCCTGCGGCCACGGCTTCGCTGCCGATCGGGCGGGAGGTGGCTCGGCGGGCGCTGGGGGTGCTGGAGGGTTCCTGAACAAAAACTTTTCCTCGCCCCTGCCGCCCCTACTCAGACGCCGGACGGGCTGGGGGTGGGTGTGAAGTGGTGGGCGAGTTAGTTGTCGGGCTGCCGCGTAAAATCGTCCCCACTGTGTGTGCATCCCTGAACCCCAGCGACCGCCCGTCCGCCGACGCCCCCGTCCGCCCCAAGGGCGAACCCCGTTTCCCCGACGGCCCCAAAGCCGACCCCGCCGGGTCGCACTTCGAGCGGCGGATCCGGAGTTTTCAGCCGCGCCGGAGCCGGGTGACGACGGGGCAGGCGGACGCGTTGCAGAGGTTGTGGGCGCGGTGGGGGATGGACATCGACGGGCATGCGGTCGAGCTGAGTGAGCTGTACGGGGATGAGCGGCCCGTTGTGCTGGAGATCGGGTTCGGGATGGGGGAGGCCACCGCGCGGATGGCCGCCGCCGATCCCGGGACGAATGTCCTCGCCGTCGATGTGCACACCCCGGGGCAGGGCAACCTGCTCAACCTCGCCGAGCAGAACGGGCTGACCAACGTTCGGGTCGCCAACGGGGACGCGATCATCCTCCTGCGCGAGATGCTCAAGCCCGACGCCCTCGCCGGTCTCCGCGTCTACTTCCCGGACCCCTGGCCCAAGAAGCGCCACCACAAACGCCGGCTGATCCAGCCGGAGTTCCTGGACCTGGCGGCGACGAGGCTGCGCGCGGGGGCGGTCGTCCACTGTGCGACGGACTGGGAGCCGTATGCGGAGCAGATGCTGGAAGTGCTGACCGCGCATCCCGAGTTCGAGAACACGCAGGGGGAGGACGGTGGCTTCGCGCCTCGTCCGGAGTTCCGTCCACTGACCCGCTTCGAGGCGCAGGGCATCGAGAAGGGCCACGTCGTACGGGACTTGCTGTTCCGCCGGGTCAGCCAACGCCCTTGAGGGGCACGCGGCGAACCCTTCGCGGCAGAACCATTCCCTCGTTAGGGTCATACCCGTGTCGACCAGTCCCCCGTACCCGCCCTATCCCTCGGCCCCGCCCCGCCCCCGCTGGTGGAAACGCCCCGCCGTCCGCTACACCACCCTCATCACCCTCCTCACGATCTCCGGCGTCGTCATCCTCGCCCTGGTCCGTGAACAGACCGGTACGCGGGGCCTGTTGGTCGGGCTGGGGCTGGCGATCTTCCCGGTGCCCCTCCTGCTGACGGCGTTCCGCTGGCTGGACCGCGCGGACCCGGCGCCGTGGCGGAACATGCTGTTCGCGTTCGCGTGGGGTGCCTGCGCGGCGACGCTGATCGCGATCGTGGCGAACACGTTCACGACGCAGTGGATAGCGAACACGACGGCGGATCCGGACAGCGCGGACACGCTCGGCGCGACGCTGATAGCGCCGATAGTCGAGGAGTCCGCGAAGGCGGCGGCCGTCCTGCTCGTCTTCCTGTTCCGCAGAAGGCAGTTCACGGGCCTGGTGGACGGCGTCGTCATCGCCGGGACGGCGGCGGCGGGGTTCGCGTTCACGGAGAACATCCTGTACCTGGGCTCCGCGTACGGCGACGACCAGCTCTCCGGCGACGGGGGCCTCGCGTCGGTGACGGCGGCGACGTTCTTCGTCCGGGTGATCATGTCCCCGTTCGCGCACCCCCTGTTCACGGTGTTCACGGGCATAGCCTTCGGCCTGGCGGCACGGACGCCGGACGGCAAGCGCGCCCGCCGTGTCCTGTTCCCCCTCGGTGGCCTGCTCCTCGCGATGTGCATGCACTCCCTGTGGAACGGCTCCGGACACTTCGGCCCGCTCGGCTTCTTCGTCGTCTACGGCTTCTTCATGGTCCCGGTGTTCGGGCTGATCACCTGGCTCGTCATCTGGACCCGGCAACGCGAACTCCGCCAGCTCCGCGAGGAACTCCCGGCCTACGTCGCCGCCGGCTGGCTCTCCCCGTTCGAACCCTTCGCCCTCTCCTCGATGCGGGCCCGCCGGATAGCCCGCGACTACGCGGTCCACTACCTGGGGAAACCGGCGGGCAGAACCCTGACGGAGTACGAGTCCGCCGCGATGGCCCTGGCGCAACTGCGCCGCAGGGGCCGGCTGGGCCACGCGCCCCTGGACTTCGTCACCCGCGAACACCGCCTCCTCACGACCCTCTGGACCCACCGCACCACCACCCGCCCGGCCCTCGAATACGCGTCCCGCGCCACGGCCCCACCCCCACCGGCCCCATTCGCCTGGCAGCCCCCGATGACCCCGTCCTACGGCTTCCCGACGGGCCCGTACCCCCCGTACGGCGGCTACCACGTATAGCCCCCCTCGCGCTGCGCCCACGAACTCGGGTGGTTCGGCAAGTGGGCGACTGCGGGCCCGCCGTGGCTGATCGCGCCCACGCGGCGGAGCCGCATATCGATACAGCCCCGCGCCCCTAAGTGGCGGCTACGCCGCCATCCCCACGCACCCGCACCCGCCTCCCCTCCCCGCCCCAGCTGCGGGCAGTCGTGCCGCTAGGGGCGGCACGGGTGGGCGCAGCGGCACCCCGCAAGCGCGGGTGAGCGACAACGCCCCCCACCCCAGCCACGCACCGGCCCCGCACCCACCCCCAACAGCCCCACCTACGCCGAAGCCTCCGTAAGCAGAGCCACCTCCCCCTCCGTCAGCTCCAGCTCCGCCACAGCCACCAACGCCGGCACCTGCTCAACCGTCCGCGCAGAAGCAATCGGCGCAGCAACAGTCGGCTGAGCCGCAAGCCACGCAAGGGCAACGGTCGCGACCTCGGCGTCATGCGCGGCGGCGACCTCGTCGAGCGCGGCAAGCACCTTCACCCCCCGCTCGGTGCCGAGGTGCTGACCGGCGGCACGCGCGCTCTCGACGGCCACCCCCGGCCGGTACTTGCCGGTGAGGAAGCCGGAAGCGAGGGCGAAGTAGGGGACGGCGGCGAGGCCGGCCTTGGAGGCGATCTCCTGCCGCTCCCCCTCGTACGTGTCGCGGGAGACAAGGTTGTAGTGGGGCTGGATCGCGACGAACCGGGCGAGCCCCTCGCGGTCGGAGAAGTCGAGGTACTCCCGCAGCCGCTCGGGCGTGACGTTGGACGCGGCGATGTGCCGCACCTTGCCCGCCTTGACGAGTTCGTCGAAGGCCCCGATGACCTCCTCGACCGGCGTCTCGGGCTGGTCGAAGTGCGCGTAGTAGAGGTCGATGTGATCGGTCCCGAGCCGCTTCAGGGACGCTTCGGCCGCCGCCTTGATGTTGTCGGCGGACAGCCCCTTGAACTCGGGGTGCTGACTGACCTTGGTGGCGACGACGATGTCGTCCCGGTTCCCCCGTGCCTTGAGCCACTTGCCGATGATCGTCTCGGACTCGCCCCCGCTGTTGCCGTCGACCCACGCGGAGTAGGAGTCGGCGGTGTCGACGAAGTTCCCGCCGGCGGCGGCGTACGCGTCGAGGACGGCGAAGGAGGCGGTCTCGTCGGCGGTCCAGCCGAAGACGTTGCCGCCGAGGGAGAGGGGGAAGACTTCGAGGTCGGAGGAGCCGAGAGGGCGCAGAGTAGTCATGCTCTGCGTCAACAACGGTCCTGGAGGGGCGAATTCCGTCCCGGACCGCAACGGCTGGAAACAGCACGCAAAAAAGAGGCAGCTCGTAAGACCCGTAGGCCTCACGAGCTACCCCTCAAGTACTAACCCCTCAGGGGTTGATCCCGTTGCTCCGCAGCCACGCCCCGGGGTCGATCCCCGTCGACGCTCCACCCGGGTGCACCTCCAGGTGCAGATGCGCCCCGGTGACGTTCCCGGTCGCCCCGACCCGCCCGATCACATCACCCGTCCCGACCTTCTGGCCGACACTGACGCTGATGGAGGACTGGTGGGCGTACCAGATCTCGGTGCCGTCATCCAGCGTGAGGATGGTCCGGTAGCCGTAGGACCCGGCGTACCCGGCCTCCGTGATGGTCCCGCTGTGGACGGCCTTGATGAGCGTGCCCGTGGGCGCCGCGAAGTCGAGCCCGGTGTGGTACCCGGACGACCACAGCGCCCCGGCCTGACCGAACGTGGAGGTGATGACGTACGACGAGGTCGGCAGCGAGTACTGCTTGGCCAGCTCGGCCAGCCGCGCCTGCTCCTTCTTCTCGCGGGCCGCGTCGTCCGCCTCCTGCTTGGCCTCCTTGACGTTGGCCTGCGCGGCCTTCGCGGCCTTGGCGGCGGCCTCGGCCTGGGCCCGCTGCGCGGCGACCTTCGCCTGCTGGTCGGCCTGCGTCGCCTGCGACTCGGCCTGCGCGATGATCCGGTTGCGCAGCGCCTCGGCTGCGTCGGAGGTCTCCTGGCCGGCCTCGCTGACGATGCTCGCGATCGGCGTGGGCTCCGGTGCCTGGTCGCCGTCGTCGGAGACGAGGGAGCCGACGCCGGGGATGTCGGAGACGGAGATGGAGACGGGGGCGTTGCCCGTGTTGGCGCTGGCCATGCCGCCCGCGCTGACGGCGGCTATGACGCCGACGCCGAGGACCGTGGAGCTACGGGCGAAACCGCCGCCGCCGGTGCGCTGCTTGGCGACCCGGTGCTTGCCCTTGGCCGGGACGGAGTCCGCGGTGGGGTTCCACTCCTCCCAGGGTCCCTCGTCCTCGACGCGGTAGCTGCCGAATCCGAAGGTCGGCTGGGCGGGGGCTTCTGGGGCAGTCGGGTTCGCCACGCGGGCGCACTCCTTTCCTTCCGCCGCCTACCGGGTTAGCTGACGGGTTCGGAGCGGGAAGGTCTCCTACGCGCGTAAACCGTCCGCTCGTGAACGAGCGGGGGCGTCCGCGTGATTCACCCCAAGGTGGTGGTTCCCCGGTTCCCTTACGGGATTCGGCGCGTGCGCACGGAGCCGTCTCTTGTGACGGCTGGGACAACCGTGCTGCGTTATCGAACGTTAATCGACCTCAGGGCCCGTTTCCAAGCGGTTCTGCTTGATCCACAAACATTTTTGGCCCGGAATTTTCGGGTCAACGACGGGGAAAAACGGGCGAGTTGGGTGACAGGTGGGAACTCCGCAATACACAGAGTGACCACCCGGAACAACAAAAGAACCGGGACCCTGTTTCCAGGATCCCGGTCCTTTTTCAGTAGCGGGGACAGGATTTGAACCTGCGACCTCTGGGTTATGAGCCCAGCGAGCTACCGAGCTGCTCCACCCCGCGCCGTTGAGATAACTATAGGCACACGCCGCGGGGAACTCCAAACCGGTTCCGCTAGACCCCCGGGTTACCGGCGTGCGTCAGGGTCTCCCAGGCCACGAACAGGTCGTCCGTGCCGGCGGGCCGGTGCCGGGCCACGAGCCGGTGCGCGGCCGGGACAGACTCACCGAGCCGGCCCTCCAGGTGGTTGACGAGAACCTCCAGGTCAGGACCCATGTTCCGGTCGACCTTCCCACCGCACAGCCACGCCGGCGCCTGCTCCCCCTCCTGGTAGCGGGCGTGCAGTTCGGCCGCCGCCTTCAGCCGGTCCTTGACCTCGCCGTACAGGTCGACGCCCTGGTGCCAGGCGGTCTCCGCGATGTGCGAGGACGCGGCCAGCGAGTAGCCCGCGTGCTTGAAGTTGCGGCACGTCTCCTGGGAGACGCCGTCCTTGAACGTCGTCTGCCCGAACCAGTACTTCGTGAGTTTCGCCGGGTCGTCGAGGCCCGCGTGGGCGGGGGCGATCGGGATCCTGCCGTCCTTCTCCAGGTAGAAGTAGGCGGGGACGCGGGCGCGGAAGCGGGCCAGGGCGTGGTCGAAGACCTTGTGGTCGTTCGTGAAGACGCCGATGCCGATCGCCGCGTCCGTCATCGCGAGGTCCCAGTTGCCGTTGTAGTCCGGGACCTCCCGGGTGACGGCCGGGAGGTAGGCGTTCCTGAGCATCGCCTCGAACCTCAGGACCCTGTCCTGCGGCCACCCCGCGCCCGGCGTGTGCCGGACGATCTCCGCCGCCCGCGTCCACGTCGACCCCGCCCACGCGGTCTGCAACCCGGCGTCGTCCTCGGTGTGCCGTCTGATCTTCGCCGACCAGGCGTCCATGATCTCCCGCGCCTTCACCGCGTGCGCCTGCTTGCCGGTGACGCTGAACAGCAGGGCCTGCGTGTACGCGGCGATCGCGTCCTGCCGCTCCTCCACACACCCGTGCGCCGGGCGGTTCGGCTGGTCTCCGCCGGGGCAGTCGACACTCTCGTACGGCTCCGGGCGGTACTTGTACGAGCCGTACTTGCTGTCCCGCATGTCCAGGTAGGCGCGCAGCCAGGGCTGTTTCCCGGCGTGCACGTTCTCTCGGGCGACGTCCAGTTGTGCCTTGTTCACCAGGACCCCCGGGTGCGTGAAGGACGCGTCCGGGGGGAGGGCTCGGGCCATTTGGCGGGTGTCGGAAGGGGTTGTGGAGCAGGCGGCCAGAGACAGGAGGAGGGCAGCGGCTAGGACGGGGGTGGCTGGTCTCATGTGGGCAGCGTGGCCCGTCCGGGGGTGGGGCGCAGGTTGGGGTGGGCCGGGCGGGTCAGCTCACAGGAGGTGGCTGTTCGGCGCCTTTGCCCTTCCCTCGTACTCCGGGAGTACTAGTACCTCGACCCCCGCCTCCCTCAACAACCCGTTCCCATCAGCCTCTTGAACGAACGTGTCCGGCTCGATCCACGCCGTCACCACCCTCCGCACCCCCGCCTCCAGAATCAACCCCGCGCACGGCACCGGCCTCGACGCCCTGCGCGCACACGGCTCCAGGCTGCTGTACACGGTCGCCCCCGCCAGGCCGCCGGCCACCTTCGCCAGCGCCGCCTCCTCCGCGTGGACGACACCGTCGTCCCCCTCTCGCGAATACCCCCGCGCCAGTTCCGTCCCGTCCGCCGCGACGATCACCGCGCCGACGCTGAAGGCGGTGTCGGACGGCGGGCACTGGGCGGCGAGGTCGCAGGCGAGGGCGAGCCAGTGGTGGTCGGCGGGGGTGATGGCGGGGCGGTAGGTCATGAGGACGACGTCCTCGATGCGCTGGGTGCGGACGAGGTTCAGGCGCCCGTCCTGGTAGGTGCCGGGGCCGAAGAGGCGGGGGGCGTTCCGGTCGCCGACGAACAGCGGGGCCAGCACCAGCTGGAGTTCGTCCGCGAGGCCCGCCTGGAGGAGCTGGGTGTGGATCGTCCCGCCCCCCTCGACCATGAGCCGATGGACGCCCCGCTCGTAGAGGTCGGTGAGCAGCCGGTGCCAGTCCAGTTCCGGGCCGAGGGGGACGACGCCGGCGGGGATCCCGAGTTCCGTGATCCGCTCGGCGCCGGGGTCGGTCGTATAGACGAGCTTCTCCCCGCCGGTGTGCCAGAAGTTGGCGTCGGGGTCGAGGTCGCCGGAGGCGGTGACGGTGACCTTGAGGGGGTACTCGGGGCGGCCCTCGGCGATGCGGGCGGCGCGGCGGTCGGGGGAGTTGACGAGGAGGCGGGGGTTGTCGGCGCGGATGGTGCCGGCGCCGATGAGGATGGCGTCGACGGAGGCGCGGACCTCGTCGACGCGGTCGAAGTCGGCGGGGCTGGAGAGGAGGAGGCGGTCGGGGGTCGTGTCGTCGAGGTAGCCGTCGAGGGAGACGGCGGCGGAGAGGAGGACGTACGGGTAGGGCATCGGTGCGGTCTCCCCCTGGGCTGGTGCCACTGACGGTTGGTTCAAGTTTGAAACAAACCTACACTGGTCGTATGACGACCCGCTGGCTCAACCCCGACGAGATGCGCGCGTGGCGTGCGTACGTCTCCGCGCTGGTCCTGCTGGAGGACGCGCTCGACCGGCAGCTCCAGCAGGACGCCGGCATGCCGCACCTCTACTACTCGATCCTGGCGAACCTCTCCGAGGCACCCGAGCGCCGGCTGCGGATGACGGAACTCGCGGAGAGCACGAAGATCACCCGGAGCCGGCTGACGTACGCGGTGACGCGGCTGGAGAAGGACGGGCTGGTCCGGCGCGAGCAGTGCGGGTGGGACAAGCGGGGGAGCATCGCGGCGCTCACGGACGAGGGGCTGTCGATCCTGGAGCGGGTCGCGCCGGGGCACGTCGAGACGGTCCGTGCGGCGGTGTTCGACCGGCTCACGCCGGAGCAGGTGGGGCAGTTGGAGGAGATCAGCCGGCGGATCGCCGGGGGGCTGGAGGGGGAGGAGGTTCCCTGGCTGCGCAGATCCTCGGGGTGCGAAGGCGTCACGTGACGTACATCAAACGGGTTGCTTCAAATTTAAAACGAGGAGTAGGGTCGGGAACCGGTCATGTGCTTCAAATCTGAATCACATGGTTTCTTGGCAAGCCCCGCCACACCGGACCCCGGAGACCCGCATGCCCGACTTCCCCGCCGCCACGCAGCGCTCCCGCGTCCGGGTCCCGCTGCGCTTCACCGACGGTTACTCCGTCGACGCCGAGATCGTCACCTTCCACGGCCTCACCGACGGCCAGGAGCACCTCGCCGTGATCCTCGGCGACCCCGGCACCACCACCCCCCTCGTCCGCCTCCACTCCGAATGCCTCACCGGCGACGTCTTCGGCTCCGCCCGCTGCGACTGCGGCCCCCAGCTCCGCGAGGCGGTGGAACGCATAGCGGAGACGGGCGGCGTCCTGCTGTACCTCCGCCAGGAGGGCCGAGGCATCGGCCTCTACAACAAGCTCGACGCCTACGCCCTCCAGGACCAGGGCCTGGACACGTACGAGGCGAACAAGGCGCTGGGCCTCCCGGAGGACGGCCGCGACTACACGGCGGCGGCCCAGATGCTGACGGCCCTCGACATCACCTCCCTCGACCTCCTCTCCAACAACCCCGACAAGGCCGACCAGCTCCGCGCCCTGGGCCTGACCGTCCAGAACCGCGTCCCCACCGGCGTCTTCACGACCCCCCACAACGTCCGGTACCTCCGCGCGAAGGTCCTCCAGACGAGCCACACGCTGCCGCTGGCGGAACTGAACGCGGGCTGACCCGGGGCAGCTTGATCTCCCGGTCCGCGAGAGGGCGGACCGAGTTGAGCGGGGTGCACAGTTCGTGCGACATGGCTCTCCCGGTCCGCGTGGGGCGGAGCGGCACCGCACGACCCAGCCCCCAGCCGAGCAGCGCCGGGGCGCCGAACCCGAGCGCGAGGTGGAGGCGCCGCCGAAGGTCACTCGGCGTGAGGGACCCGGCGGGCGGGCGGTCATCCCGCGTCGACGGGCTCCGGAGCCGTGCGTCGCCTCCTCACCGCCTGCTCCGCGGGGGCCAGCACGCCGGCGGCGAGGACCGTGCACAGGAACAGCAGGACAACGGTGTGCTGGGCGCCCGCGCCGGGCAGTTGCCGGGCGATGAACGCCAGCGGCGCCCACCAGACCAGGGCCCCGCCCAGCAGCACGTACCCACCGGCCCCGAAGAACGCGCCCGCCACGGCGAGCACCAGCAGCGCACAGGCGCTCACCGCCCACACCACGCTCAGCAGATCCAGCACCCGTACGACGCTGTCCTGCGCGTCGACGGCCACATCCGGATGCCTGCGGACAGCCTCCCGCACCTCTCCCCGCGCCAGCCAGTGCCGGCCCGCGTACACCCCGGCCGACACCCCGGCCACCGCACTCAGCAGCCCGCTGAGCCAGCGCGTGACCGGATTGTCCAGCGCTCTCTCCAGCCCCGTCCACAGCCGTACGCAGAACGCGAGGAAACGACGGTTCCCGAGTAACCACATCGCGTTCTCACCCCACGCCCGCGTACGAGTGCTTGCCGGTCACGAAGAGGTTCACGCCGTAGAAGTTGAAGAGGACGCAGGCGAAACCCGCGAGGGCGAGGTACGCGGCCTTGCGGCCCTTCCACCCGGCGGTGGACCGGGCGTGCAGGTAGCACGCGTACGTGACCCAGGTGATGAACGACCAGGTCTCCTTGGGGTCCCACCCCCAGTACCGCCCCCAGGCACTCTCGGCCCAGATGGCGCCCGCGACGACGGCGAACGTCCACAGCGGGAAGACCAGCGCGTTGAGGCGGTAGGAGAGCCGGTCGAGGTTGGCGGCGGCGGGGAGCCGTTCCAGGATGCCGTCGAGCCGGCTGCCCCGGTCCGCCGCCGTGGCGAGCCGGCGTTCGCGGGAGTCCTGCGCGAGATAGGACACGGTGACCGCGAAACCGGCGCAGAAGACACCCGCACAGACGGTCATGGCGGCGACGTGGATCCCCAGCCAGTACGAGTGCAGCGCCGGGACGAGTTGCTCGGAGGCGGTGTACAGCACGGTGACGGCCAGGCCGAGGATCAGCAGCGCCGCGATGACGATCGGCAGGCCGAGCCAGCGGACGTTCCGCCTCGCGGCCAGCAGCGCCAGGTGGGCGCCCACCACGGTCAGCGCGAAGACGCAGGAGAACTCGTACATGTTCCCCCAGGGCAGCCGCGTCACCGACAGCCCTCGGGTGATCACGCCCCCGGCGTTCAGGACGAAGCCGAGAGTCGTCAGCGAGACCGCGATCCGGCCCAGGAGATCGGCCTGCGTGTCCGTTCCCGCGACCCCGGGGCCGTCCGCCGGGACGCTGTCACGGCCGCCTGGGGTGACGACGACGGGCTTCGCGCGGACGAGCGTCGCCACACCCCCCTCTGCGCGCCGCCCCTCCGCCGACGCCGTCCCGGCGGGCGAGGCGTGCGCCGCTGAGAGCCGGGCGACCGTGCCCCGGCTGCCGAAGGTCCACTCCGCGCAGTACGCGAACAGCGCCAGCAGGTACACGGCTATCGCCGAGTAGACGAAATAGTTCGAGACGTTGGCCAGACCGACGTCGACGGTTGCCGCAGCGAGAGCCACCATCCACTCCTTCCAGGTCGAGGGAGCAGACAGCGATTCAGTGCCCCCCGGTCACCTCGTGAGTGTTGCACCCGGCCTCAACGCCTTTGCCGTCAGGGGTCATTGAGACGGGCGTGGTTGGCGGTAACTCCTTCACAGCTCACCCCGCACGCCCCCCGTACGATAAAAGGACTTACGGGGGAGGCTGCCGGTGCGTGACGCGGAGAGCTCGGGTGGGACGTTCTTCGACGGGATGAGCCACGAGCAGATGCTGGCGTGGCTCGACCAGGCGAACGCGGGGGTGGTGTCGGGTGCCGCCGAGCGGTTGAAGTCGGCGGCCGGCGAGATCGCGAAGATCGCCAAGGAGCTGGGGGTCCGGCCGCAGCGGGTGTCCTGGAAAGGCGACGGCGCCGACGCGTTCCGTACCTGGGCCGCCGATCTCGCGGGGGCGACGCTGCGGTTGAGTGACTTCAGCCGTGAGTCCGGGGTCTGGCTGGGGCATGCGTCCGACTCCATCGCCCTGGCGCAGGCGTCCATCCCTCGCGATGTGCCTGGGGCTACGGCCAACCTTGCCGCCGCGCGGGCTGCGCACAATGATCCCGACGCGGCGGGGATCGCGTCGAAGTCGTCCGGTGAGTTGGCGGCGTTGAAGGCGGACCGGGAGAAGGTGCGGCTGGAGGCGGCTGCGCAGATGAACAAGCTGGCGCAGTCGTATGCGTGGTCAGCCACGCGGATGAATGCGTTGGAGAGGCCGAAGCTGCCGCCACCGCCGAAGGCGATCGTGCCGACAACGGCGCAGGTAACACGCGATACCACGGCAACCGATGATCCCGGGCTCACGGGATCTTCTGGGTCGGTCCAGACGGTTGGCAGAGTGCCCGGGGAAAGCGGTCCAACCGGAGTTGCTCCTGCGGGGCGTGTCTCCGGCGCTCCCGGAGCCCAGCCGCGTGTGCCGGGTGAGGCCTTGCCTCCGGTGCGGACAGGTATCGACTCGGTTGGTACGTTGCCTGCGCAGACTCCGGTGGATGCCCCGCGCGTTCCTGCCGATCCCGGTCCGGTGAAGGGTACGGTCCCTGTGCCTCCACTGTTCGGCGGTGGGCAGGCTTTGTCCGTCACCAGTCCGACGCCGCAGGGCCGGACGACCGGTGCGGGCAGGGCTCCCGTACCCCCGGTCGGCCAGGGGACGGTCTTCGGCCGCGCTCCCGGCGTCTCCGGCGGGGGCAGCGGCATCGTCGGAGGTCGTCCCGTCCTGCCCTCCGAGGGACGGCAGTCCGGGGCCATCCCGCGCGGCACGGTCGTGGGTGGGGAAGGAACACCCGCACGCGGCCCGATGGGGCCCATGGGCCAGACCCCCGGCATGACCAATCCCGCCAGCCGGACGACAGGCACCCCGGCCACGGCGCCCGGTGTCCGCCCGGTCTCCCCGTCCGGCCCCGGCGGCATCGTCGGAGGACGCCCCGCCACCAACTCCGGTGTCGTAGGCGGCAGTTCCGTCCAGCGGCCGAGGAGCACGGGAGCACAGGCATCGGGCACCGGCCGTACCCCGGTCACCGGTGGCGCGACCGGCGCGGGACGCCCCGGTGAGGGCCGGACGGGGGCTGCGGTGCCCGGCCCGGCCCCGTCGACGACGCCCCGCAGCGCGAGGAACGGCAGCGGTCGGCCGTACGGAGTCACCGAGGACGAGGAGACCTGGCGCCGGAACCAACGGCCCACCGTGCCGCCGGTCGTCGACTGACACGCCCAGGAAACAGGAGAACTAAAGCCCATGAGTGCCAGCAGTACGCGACACGGGGCCCGTCGTATCGTCGCGACGGCGATCCTCGGCCTGCTGCTGACGGGCACGGCCGCAGCACCGGCGGTCGGCGCCGAGACGACCCGTCAGCGCCAGTGGTACCTGGACCGGATGCAAGCCGAGAGCATGTGGAAGACCAGCACCGGCAAAGGCATCACCGTCGCGGTCATCGACACCGGTGTGAACCCCGACAACCCTGATCTCGTCGGACGCGTCCTCCCGGGCAAGGACTACGCCACCGACGAGCCCGGCGACGAACACACCAACTACGACACCTTCGGCCACGGCACCGGCATGGCCGGGCTGATCGCGGCGACCGGCGCCAACTTCGGCGGGCGAGGTTCCTTCGGCCTCGCGCCCGGCGCCAAGATCCTGCCGATCCGGATGCCTGACAGCGGCAAGGCGGCCAACTTGGCCGCCGGAGAGGAACTCTTCAACGAGGCGCTGGCGCCCGCGATCCGTTACGCCGCCGATCACGGCGCGAAGGTCATCAACATCTCCATGGGAGTGACGGAGACGACGACACAGGTGACGGACGCGGTGAAATACGCCCTCGACAAGGGGGCGTTGATCTTCGCGTCGGCCGGAAACAGCGGGAACGAGGCCAACTTGCCCGAATACCCGGCCGCCGTCCCCGGTGTCATCGGCGTCGCGGCGGTGGGCAAGGACCTCCACCGGACCCCAGCGTCCAATTACGGCCCCCAGGTCGACATGGCGGCCCCCGGCGAGGACATGGTCCACGCCTGCGGCGGCAAAACCGGCCTCTGCACCACCAGCGGCACCAGCGACGCCACCGCCCTAGCCTCCGCCAGCGCCGCCCTCATCTGGTCCGCCCACCCCAACTGGACCAACAACCAGATCCTCCGCGTCATGCTCAACACCATCGGCGCCCCCACCGACGGAGCCAAACGCAACGACGCCATCGGCTACGGCATCGTCCGCCCCCGCATCGCCCTCAAAACCCCCGGCGACCCAGGCCCCGCCGACGTCTACCCCCTCCCCGACCTGGCAGCAGCCGAACAGTCCGCCTCCCCCACACCCTCGGCGAAACAGAGCGAACCGGCGAAGGCAGCTGCCGCCGCCAAGGACGACAACAGCACCCCCTGGCTCGCCATCGGCCTCGGCACAGGCACCCTCGCAGCAGCCGGCATCGCCACAGCAGCCGTCGTCCGAAAACGCCGCAGACCCACCACCACCCCACAACACCCCCACCCGGCATCTCCCCAACAGGGCTTCGGCCCACCCCCGGTCATGCCCGGCAACGTCCCCCCGACCCAACGGCCGGAAAACACCTAACCGCCGTTCCCTGCACCTCCGTTCACGGCCATCTCACATGCAAGGTCGAGTAAAGGGACGGTAATCTCCCCTAGGGCGACGGGAGTTGAGGCGACAGCGCGGCAACCCCCGTCCACCGGCCAGGTATCACCACGGGGACGGGGAGGGCACCGCGCATGGCGTGGGACGAGTGGGAGCGGCTCAAAGCGGCGGCGGCGCAGCGGCAGTCCCCAGGGATGCGGCTCAACAGTCACCTGGCCGACTCGGACGGTGGCGCGTCGCAGGGCGATCTGCGGGTGCGGAACGCGGACCTGGAGGCGGTGGGCAAGGCCGCGCACGACCTGTTCGACGACTTCGGGGTGTACAGCGGTCACGCACAGGTCGCTTCGGAAGCCGCCGCAGGCGGATTGAAAGGCGAGGGATACGCACTCGGCGCGGCGCTGGGACACGTGGCGACGCGGTGGACCGCACAGTCCCGCTCACTGCTGGACGCCTGCGCGCACATCTCCAACCACCTGCGTTACACCCAGACCCTGCACGGCGGCACCGACTCCTACATCGGAGGCGCGGTCAGCAGCATCTCCGTACTCGATCAGGGTTTCGACGACCGGAAGGGCCGCTGACCCCGATGGACCTGGAAGCACTCCGGTTCGGTGACCTCTCCAAGCTCGGCGAGGCGGTCACCGACTGGGAGCAGATGACGTCCAAACTGGCGACCTTGAAGGGGGACGCGCGGGACAACCTCAAGGCGAAGGCGGACAAGGCGAAGTGGGCCGGGGTCAACGCCTCGGTCACCCGGGAGTTCGTCGACAAGACCGCCGCGGAGTTCAACGACGCGCACGCCCAGGCCGGTTCCATCGCCAAGATCCTGGGTGACACCCACAAGGAACTGCTGGACTACCGGACCCAGTTGAACGACGCGATCGAGCGGGCCGGGAAACTGGGGCTGACGGTGCTCGACACCGGCGCCGGTACGTTCCAGGTCACCCTCGCCGTCCGTCCCGACTGGGCGTCCGACCCCAGCGGGAAAACCGGCGCGCAGACCCAGCAGGCCGCCGAGAAGCTCCGCGACGAGATCCAGCACATCCTCGGCAAGGCCACCGAGAGCGACAGCAGTGCCGCGAAGGTCCTCACCCTCCTCGCCGACCAGGCCGAGCACGGCTTCACCGATGCCACGTACGCGGACCGCGACTCCGCCGCCGAGGCCGTCGCAGCCGCCGAGCAGCTCGCGAAGGCCGCCAAGAACCCGGCGGACCTGACCCCCGCCGGCCTCGCCGCCTTCAACCGCACCATGGAGCGGTACCGCGACGACCCCCTCTTCGCCGAGCAGTTCGCCACCCGGCTGGGCGCCAAGGGCACCCTCCAGTTCTGGACCGACATGGCCCGGACCCACGCGGGGGCCCGGGGCGCCGAGCTCGACCCCCTGAAGAGCCTCCAGGAGAACCTCAGCCTCACGCTGGCCACCGCGTCGTTCTCCGAGTCGGACGCCATGAAGGACTGGAAGAAGGACGTCCTCGCCGAGAGCAACACCAACTTCCGCGCCGCCGGCTCGCTGAACCCGGTGGGAGCACTGGGCTCCCAGGTCCTCAGCAGCCTGCTGCGCGAAGGCCGGTACGACACCGAGTTCCTCGACGCCTACCGGCAGCAACTCTTCAAGTCGGACAAGGCCGCCGGCGAGTCCAACACCGACGCCCTGTGGGTGAAGGCCTACGACGGCCTCGACCTCGTCTTCGGCGACGGCACCGGCCGCGACCCCTTGGAGGGCCTCTTCGAGGGCCTCTCCCACAACCCCGAGGCCGCGACCCACGCCTTCACCTCCAAATCCGACCTCGACCACATGCTCGGCACCACCCCGTACACCGACCGGGGCGGCCCACTGGGGCGTGCCCTGGAGGCAGCGGTGACGGGGGTGCCGGCCGACGACCCGACTTACGCCGCGCCGCCGCACACCGCGACGCAGGTCGACATCATGGCCAACGTGATGGCTGCGGTCGCCGATCCTGACGGGGACTCGGATCTGGTGAAGCGGGGGATGGGGGAGAGTTTCGGGCATATGGCGGCTTCTTATATGCCGGAGATCAGTCGGGAACTGGGTGGACAGAATTCAGAGGCGTCCTTCCTCACCAGCAGCGAGAAAAACGACGGGCTCAACAAGACAGATGTCGCACGGTTCCTGTCAGCCGTCGCACTGGACCCGGCGGGCAGAGCGGGCATCATCTACGGGGAGAGCATCTACACCGGCAGCCTACTCGAAGCCCACTTGACAGACCCGTCCCTCTTCGAAGGACCACGAGAGCGAGTCCTCGAAGACATCGGCAAGAACGCGGGAATCATCGAAGGGATCGTCGGCCACTCCATCGCCGATGCCGAGATCAAGGATGCCGCCGAATCCGAGAAGGACCACAACGACGGCCTTGCGACGCAAGGGGACCTCTTCAGCACAGCCATCTCGGCAGGAGCCGGAGGCCTTGCCGCACTGGCACCGCCACCGTTCGCCCCCGTGGCCGCCATAGGAAGCGCCGCATTCAGCGGAGTCGCCACCACAGCCGTAAAACAAATACTCGAAGGAAGGGAGATAGAGGGCTCGGTCGACGCGGCGGTGTACCGGACCGGGCAGGACCTCAACGCGTTCCAGGATTCAGTCAGCCAAATGGCCCAGTGGTCGGTCCAGGACGCGCTGAACCGGCACAACATCGACCTCCCTAAGGACGGAATAAACAGCATTATCCGCAATGCCGTCAACGACGGATGGGATTCGAGCGGCAACATTCTGAGCGACAACAAGGAGCGGCCACGTTGATCAAGCGGAAAAATGTAGCCTTCTGCGCGGCAGCCCTCATGTTGGCAGCCGGAGGCTGGTTCGGCTATCAGGAAATTTTCACCAAGGGGCTTGAGAGACTTCCCAGCAAAATCTGCGATGGCGGCGTGAGCCGGGAAATCATCACCCACACACTTCCGAAAGTTCGATCAGCTGAAGAAAGCTCCAACACTGTCGGCTCAGGATATGGATTCACATTCTCCTGTCGAGTCTACGCCGGCGATTCGATCTTTTCGGGAGAATCAGAGATTCAGCGCGGCTCCCAAGCGAAATGGAAGCGTTATTACGAATCCAACGCCGCAGACGACCCGGTCAAAAGAAATCTGACATCAACGGGGAACATTCACGCTATGTCCGCAGACGATTTCGCCAGCGTCTACGTTCCGTGCGTCCCCTCCGACATCAATCCCTCAGACACCACACAGACATACGCCCTCATCGCCGACGTACGAGTAATCGGAAAAAGCCGACTCACCGGACTCGCCCTCCGCCAGGCAAAAGCCGACTTCGCCTACGAACTCACCCGCCGCGCCTACACCCTGGGCAAATGCCAAGGCAACCAGAACTTCCCGGAAGAACTCCCCCGCTTCAAGGACAACTGAGCCCACCCGACTCATCGATCCACCTACAGAACCACCTGATCCCCGGCCCGCACGAACACCTCACCTCCCGGCCTCACCCAACAATCAGGCGTTCGGCAGGTCGTCCAACCGCTTGAGCCACCCGTCGAGATGCGGGCAGACAACGCGCAAGGCGTCGAGACCGAGCAGTTCGACGGCGTCGGAGCCGTCCACGACCTTCTTGTAGCCGAGGTGGGCCCGGACGATCCGCTTGGACGGAGCGGTGTCGCGACCGTCATTCACCAGTTCGGGACCGCCCGCAGCCGTCACCTGAGCCTGGAGCGTGCCCGCCAGAGCGGGTACCCCGACCAGTTCGGAGAGTTCGTTCGCGGCGGCGAGCACCCACGCCTCCGTCTCGTGCAGAGCGAGGAAGGGAAGGAAGCGCCGGTCGGCAACGACTCGGGCGATGGCCTCCTCGACATGGCGGACCCGGACGTACGCGTTGTCGGTCGGCGCGTCGGCGACCCCAGGGGTGTCCGAGGGAAGTCCGTACAGGTCGAACATGGTGGTCACCATGTCGAGGGACGGGTTCCGCAGCAGACTGCGGATCTCCCGCTCGATCACGGACCACTTGCTGACACCGCCCTTGTCGTGCGGTCGCCCCGCTGCCCGACGGGTCGTGAGAATGACCGGGGTGAGCCAGATGTCCCGTCGCCGCAACTCCGGCCCGAAGACGCGGTCCACCATCCGTTCCTCGGTCTGCCCCTCCACCAGCACCTGCACGTATCGCATCAGTCCGTCTCACCGTTCCGGCTCGGGCGTGGGCCGTCCGCCCAGCAGGTTCTTCAGCCACAGGTCGCCGAGCGAGTAGTCGTCCAACCAGGCGGTCAGCGCCTCCCGGTCGGGCCGACGAAGCCTGGTCGAGCCGTCCACCCGCTCGGCGACGACCAGTTCACCGAGTTCGAACTGGTCGAGCAGAGTGACGGACTGGGTGGCGGCGAGCACCTGGCTACGGGTGGAAGCCGAACGGAACAACTCCGCGAGGACCGTGAGCGCGAAGGGATGCAGTCCCAGTTCAGGCTCGTCCAGTACGAGAAGTGCCGGCGGCCGGGGCTGGAGCAGCAGGGTCGCGAGGCAGACGAAGCGCAAGGTTCCGTCGGACAGCGCATCAGCCGGAAAGACCGTGTCCGAACCGGACTCCGTCCACCGGAGCGCCACCCGCTGCCCCGCGTCCGCGGTGAGGACGAAGTCCCGGAAGAAGGGGGCGACGGACTGAACCGTGCGCACGATCTTCTTGTACGACGCGGAGTCCTCCTCACGCAGCCGGAGCAGGAAGGCCGCGAGGTTGCGCGCGTCCGGGTGGAGGGTCTCCGTGTCGGAGGCGTAGCCGGGCTGTTTGACCGGGGCGCCGGGAGTCGTGTCGTGGAAGTGGTAGACGCGGCAGCCTCTCAGTACGTCCCGCGCGTTCCGGGACATGGCATCGGTGTCTTCGTCGACGTCGAGCCGGGATTCACGGTGCCCACGACCGAGTTCAGCCTCCACGGAACCCCCAGCGTCGTGTAGTTCCACCACTTCTCGGGCGAAGACCAGTTCTCCGTGGCGGGAGGGCGTCAGCCTCGCCTCGTACACGTTGACGACTCCGCCGTCGACCGCCTCCACCCGCAGCCCGATCTCCGCACCTCCCTTGCCCACCCCGTGCATCAGCGCCACAGCCCCGCCCCGCCGCCCGACCTCCATCGCCAGTTCTCCCTCGGCGATGTGCCCGAGCAGTTCGACCGCCTCGATGAAGTTGCTCTTGCCCGCGCCGTTGGGGCCGACCAGAACGGTGACCGGCCCCAGATCGAGTTCGGCTTCCCGGATCGACTTGTAGCCGCTGACGGCGATACGCCGGACTGTGCGTGACATGGCCTCAATCTATCGACGGGTGGGTCGATGAGCGCCGCTACAAAAGCTGAGCCAGCTTCACGCGCCGACACCGAACGCGTCCGCCCCGAACGGCGCTCCCTCATAGGTGTACGGGTAGTCCACCCCCAGCGTGGCGTACTCAGCCGCCCGCCGACGCTCCTCCTGAAGCCGGAGTTCCCGCGCTGCATCCGCTTCCGCCTGCCGCCGGAAAAACTCCGCCGCCTCCTCTTTCGTGGGCCCCGTCCAAGGCCGCGACCACGGGCTGACGTACGGCTCCGGCACGACCGGAACCACCGCCTCCGGGCACCTGCGGCGCTTGCCCGTGGCGGGCAGGAGGAGTGTGAGCAGGGTACGCAGGCACGCCGAAATGGCATGCGCGATAGAGTGGCGCATGGCGACAGTCCTCCAAGACTGGTGTCGTCGCGGCCCCATCAGCGGAGTGGTGAGACACTCCGAGCCCTGGTGGGGCCATCTTTTTGATGTTGTGACGGGCACGCTAGCACCAGCATCGACCACACGGGACCGTTTCTGGAAAACAACAGAAACAACCTGGTGAAAGCGCTTTCGATCTAGTAACAGATTCAACCAGCGCACAACAAAGACCTCTCCCCCTACCCTGGCAGTGCGACCTGTCCAGAGATTGGGGCAAGACCGTGCCGACTGACGCCACCCCGGACCCGATCGTCGAAAGCGTTGCCTTCGGTCAGCGCATGCAGATCCTCCGACAGCGACGCGGCATGAGCCGCCCTGTCCTCGCCGGCTTCCTCGACAAGTCCCCGTCCTGGGTGAAGCAGGTCGAGGGTGGCCAGATCCAGGTACCCAAGTTGCCCACCATTCTTCGCATCGCGGAAATCCTCCGCGTCCGAGACCTCGCCGACCTCACCGGCGACCAATCCCCCCACGTCGACCTTTTCATCGGCCCCGGCCATCCCCGCCTCGCCGCGGTGAAGGCCGCCATCGACGCCTTCCCGTTCCCCACGGACGAGCAGGCGCCGTCCGCGCAGCACCTGCGGCTCCGTCTGGACCGTGCGTGGGCGGCCCGGCACTCGGCACCCAACCACCGGGAAGTCATCGGCTCCCTGCTGCCGGGCCTGATTCGTGACGCGCAGCTCGCCGTGCGCCAGGCCGACGACGGGACAAGCCGACGCGCTACCCAGGCCGTACTGTCCGAGGTGTACTCGCTGACCCAGTTCTTCGTCGCCTACCAACCGGACAGCGCCCTCCTGTGGCGGGTCGCCGAGCGTGGCATGGTCGCCGCACAGGACTCCGAGGACCCGCACGCGATCGGCGTCGCCGCGTGGCTGACCGCCCAGGCCCACCGCGACAGCGGGCCCGGCCATTTCGATGCCGCCGACGCGGTGACGCTGGAAGCCCTGCGCTACCTCGAACCGCAGTTGGCGGACGCCGAGGACGAAGTACTGGCAATCGCCGGAGCCCTTCAGTTCGAGGCCGGGTACACGGCCGCCCGCAGGGGCGAGACCGGCACGGCGTGGGGGTGGTGGGACAAGGCCAGCAGGATGGCCACGAGGCTTCCCGCCGACTTCTATCACCCCGTCACCAGCTTCAGCCGCGCCATCATGGGCGCGCACGCGGTCACCGTCGCCGTCGAGCTGCACCAGGGCGGTGAGTCCGTGCGGCAGGCCGCGCGGGCGGACGGAACGGTGATCAAGTCACGTCCTCGGCGGGCCCGTCACCGCATCGAGGAGGCCCGTGCCTATCAACTGGACGGGCAGCCGGACGTAGCGTTGGCCACGCTGGCCAAGGCGCACGAGGCGGCCCCGGAGACGATCAGATACAACGGGTACGCGCGGCGCATCGTGCTGGAGGAGACGGAGTCGCGGTTCCCGGACCGACGTCGACGGGCGTCGGAGCTGGCAACGAAGCTGGGGCTGCTGGCGGCATAGTCGAACGAGTAAGCGAGGGGCAGGATTCCTGCCCCTCGTTTTGTGTGAGCCCTCCTACGGTCGTGGTTGTCAGACGGATCACCGTGACCGTGGAGGCGTGACATGCCGCCCGAAACTGCTCCTCCCATCAACGCGCTCACCCTCCTGAACCTGCCACCTCACTCCGAGCTGACGCAGGCGCAGGCCCGTGGCGTCGCGTGCGTCTGGTGCGGGACGTGGCTGGACACGGCGGCGGCAGTGGATCTCGGCGAGCGACGGCACAGTCACTACTCGACGTTCCCGCGCGCCTGCACCACCTGCGTGGCGAAGGCCACCGATCAGACGCTCCGCGCGCACGCCGGCATGTGCGAGCAGTGCGTGGACGACGACGCCCGCTGCGGGACCGCGACCGCCCTGCGGTATCTGAAGCAGGCGCCCCAGTGACCCGCCCAGCCCGACAGGCCGGCATCTACGGCTTCTGCGCCTGGCACAAGGAGTACGCCTACGGCGTGCGGGTGATCGGCCTCATCGGGAAAGGCCGGGGCGCCACGTTCGTCCTGTACGCATGCGGCAACTGCCGCACCGTGTACGGCCTGACACCGCAGGCGGACCGGACGTGAAGCGCGAACTCCCCGACGCCGCCGACCTCCCGCGCGACCGCTACGCGGGCTGGGCGTGCGTCTGGTGCGGGTGGCTGTTCCCGCTTCACGTCGAGGCCGTGTCCGCCGGCCGCGCCAAGGGGCGAATAGCCCGGTGCGACCTGAGCACCGAGGTCTACGAGTGCCCGCCCGGCCATGGCTGCGCACAGACCACCGAACCCGAAGGAGTCCAGTGAAGTCCGTACAACCGACCGCTTCCGAGCCGACCAGTTCCCCGGAGCTCCGGCCCGTCTCCACCCCCAACCCGGACTGCGCCCGGTGCGGCGAACTCGCCGAGGAACGCGCCCAGGCGGCGCGGGACGGCGACTGGTCACGGGTGACGGACTGCAACGTCATGATCCGCACCCACGGCACCGGCCACTCCGGCACCCCCGCACCCAAGGGTGAATCGTGACTGTGAGCCCGGAGCGCGCTGCCGCGAGGCAACGCGTGCTGGACGAGCGGGAGTTGGTCATCCGGCGGTATCGGCTGGGCACCCCGCTCAGCGGCCTCGCGGACGAGTACGGCGTCACCTCCGGCTGGCTGGGGCGCCGGTTCGACGAGTGGGGTGAGCAACGCAGGGGCCTGGTCGACGCGTTGCGGTACCGGCGGGCAGGGGCCCGGGTGTTCAGGGGGCGTGCCGGGCGCCGCAGCAGTGCGGAAGTACGGGCAGCCCGCGCGGAGTTCGTCAGCGCGCGGGAGGACGTGGTGAGCCGGTACCGGCAGGGGGTGTCGGCGTCGGCGCTGGCCCGGGAGTTCCGGGTCAGTCCGATGTTCGTCGCGGAACGGCTCGCGGAGTGGGGAACGGTACGGAGGGACGGGGCCGGCTCACCGTCGTCCGCCTCACCGTCGTCCGCCTCACCGTCGTCCGCCTCATCGTCGTACGGCCAGAAGCAGCCGGAGGCTGAGGCTGCGGCCCCCTCAGGCCCGGCGAACCTTCCATGATCATTTGCACTTGGGTTGAGCGGCGGCTGAGCCCACGACCTCCACGCCCCCTAAAACGCACTCGCCCCCAGCTCGACGTACCTCTGAGCTGGGGGCGACCCGTAGGCCCTGTCGGACTCGAACCGACAACCAATGGATTAAAAGTCCACTGCTCTGCCAATTGAGCTAAGGGCCCTGGCGGATGTTGCCCCCCGAGCATAACCGCCCGAGGCCGTGTCGCCGATCGGGTATGGGGGACACGGCCGTGTCCGGGGTCGGAATGGTCAGAGATCGGCGGTTTCGGAACGCGGGGCGGCGGAGTGGGGGGAGGCTTTGAGGAACCAGTGCCGGGCGGAGGTGAACCACCAGGTCGCGGCGGAGCCCAGGACGACGAGGACGGCGATGGGGGCGTAGTTGAAGGTCGACCAGGTGACGGGAGACACCTGGGGAAGCATGAAGAGGAAGGTGATGACGACGACCCAGGCGACCGCGACCGCGCCGATGACGGAGGACCAGCGCCCCAGGTGCCAGGGCCCCCGCTCGAAGTCGGCACCCCGCCGCAGCCGGAGAAACGTAGGGATGACGTACGCGATGTACAGCCCGATGACGGCGATGGACGTCACAGCCGCGTACGCGGTCTCGTTGATGAGGTAGGGCAGCCCGAGGAGCAGCGCGCCCCCGGCAGCCAGCCAGACAGCGGCGACAGGGGTCCGCGTCCGGGGACTCACCGTGTGCCAGACGCGGGAGAACGGCAACGCCCCGTCCCGCGAGAACGCGTAGATCATCCGGGAGTTGGCGGTGACGGACGCCATCCCGCAGAACAGCTGAGCCCCGATGACGACGAGCAGGAGCAGCTTGCCCCCGGTCGCCCCGAGCGCGTCGAGGAGGATCTGCGCCGGCGGCACCCCCGTCTCGCTCGCGAGCGACGCGTCGTACGACTGGATGGCGAAGGTGAACCCGAGCAGCAGTACGAACCCGGCGATCCAGGACGTCCAGATGGACCGGACGATGCCGCGCGGCCCGGCGGTGGACGCGTCGTGGGTCTCCTCGGTCATGTGCGCGGACGCGTCGTACCCGGTGAACGTGTACTGCGCCATGAGCAGCCCGAGCGCGACGACGTACACCCCGCTCCCCCACCCCGTGTTGTTGACGAAGTGCCCGAACACGAAGGACGCCGACTGATGGTGGTCCGGCGCGAAGGTGAGCGCGCCGACGATGACGGCGACCCCGAGGACGTGCCACCACACGCTGACGCTGTTCAGCAGCGCGACGATCCGCACGCCGAACGTGTTGAGCAGCCCGTGCAGCAGCAGGATCGCCGCGAACAGCAGGATCGTCCGCCCCGGCGTCACCTCGAAGCCGAACTGGAGGTTTAGATAGGCCCCCAGGAACGACGCCGCGCCGAAGTCGACGCCCGCGGTGACGGCGATCTGTCCGAGGACGTTGAACCACCCCGTGAACCAGGCCCACGCGGCGGCGGAGCGCGGGGGCGCGAGGCGGTGGGCCCAGAAGTAGAGGCCCGCCGAGGTGGGGTACGCGGAGCAGATCTCGGCCATCGAGAGGCCGACGACGAGGGTCATGAGCCCGACGGCGACCCACCCCCAGGTGATGACGGCCGGGCCACCCGTGTTCATGCCGAACTCGTACAGCGTGAGGCAGCCCGACAGCACGGAGATGATCGTGAAGGACACCGCGTAGTTGGAGAACGCCGACATGCGGCGGGCGAGGACCTGCGTGTAGCCGAGCTGGGCGAGCCGCTCCTCGTCAGAGGACGGTCCGGATGACTGTTCGGCGGGTATCGCGTCATCTGTCATGTCCCATGCAATGCCCGTACAACAGGCGTGACATGCGTCACAGATGACCAAAAAGCGCCCAACCAAAAGGCCCCTCAACCCAAAGGGCCCCCTCGCCGAAGCGAGAGGGCCCTTTCAGAGATTCACTCAGCCGTTGCGCTTCCAGCGCGGCTTGTCGTCACGGCGGAAGGACGAACCCGTCCCCGTGCCCGAACCCCGGTGGTCGTCCCGGCGGAAGCCCGGACGGTCGTGCCCACCGGCACGGAAGCCCGGACGGTCGTCACGGCGGTCACGGTTGAACGGACGGTCGCTGCCCCGGTGCCCGGACGGACGGTCGTCGCGACGGAAGCCGCCCCGGTCGTTGTCCCGGCGCTCGAAGCCGCCACGGTTGTCGTCACGGCGCTCGAAGCCGCCACGGTTGTCGTCACGACGCTCGAACCCACGGCCACCCCGGTCGTCGCGACGGTCGTCACGGCGGTCCCGGTTGAACGGCCGGTCGTCCCGGCGCTCGAAGCCCCGCCCACCACGGTCGTCACGACGCTCGAACCCACGGCCACCCCGGTCGTCCCGACGGTCGTCGCGGCGATCCCGGTTGAACGGACGGTCCTCACGGTCCCGGCGGAAACCGCCCCGGTCCCCACCACGGTCGTCACGGCGCTCGAACCCACGGCCACCCCGGTCGTCGCGACGGTCGTCACGCTCCCGACGAGCCTCGCGCGCCTCGGCCGCAGCGGCCTCCTCGACGGCGGCGGCGACCTCGGCGACGGCCTGCTCCTGCGCCTCGGCGACAGCGGCCTCCGGGTCCTCACCACGGTCCCGCGCGACACGGGCGACAAGACGGTCCGCCTCGTCCCGCAGCTCGGCGGCACGCTTCTGCGCCCGCTCCAACTGCTTGGTCAGCTGGGCGACTTCACGCTCGGCCTGCTGAGCCGCGTTCCCGGCGGACTCGGCCTGCACCTCGGTCATCGACCGGGCGCCGGTGATCTCCGCGACCTCCGGCTCGAACGCCGACCCGCCCTGGATGATGTGCCGCCCGGCGTCGACGCCCGCGTCCTCCATCAGCCGGAAGATCTGACGCCGCTGGTGCGGCAGGGAGAGGGAGACGACCGTCCCGGTGCGGCCCGCGCGAGCGGTACGGCCGGCCCGGTGCAGGTAGTCCTTGTGGTCACCGGCCGGGTCCACGTTCAGGACGAGGTCGATGCCGTCGACGTGGATACCGCGCGCGGCGACGTCCGTGGCGACGAGGACGTTGACGTAGCCCTCCTTGAAGTCCGCCAGCGTGCGGGTACGCGCGCCCTGCGTCATGCCGCCGTGCAGCGCGTCCGCCTTCACGCCGGACTCGCGCAGCTGCTCCGCGACCCGGTCCGCGCCGAGCTGGGTGCGGACGAAGATGATGGTGCGGCCCTTGCGGGAGGCGATCGCGGCGGTGACCGGCGCCTTGTCCTTGGGCTTCACGATGAGGATGTGGTGCGACATGGTCGTCACCGCGCCCTGCGCCGCGTCGACCTCGTGGCTGACCGGGTCGACGAGGTAGCGCTTGACCAGCGTGGAGATCTCGTTCTCCATCGTCGCGGAGAACAGCATCCGCTGGCCGCCCGCCGGCACCTGGTCGAGCAGCTCGGTGACCTCGGGCAGGAAGCCCAGGTCGGACATCTGGTCGGCCTCGTCGAGAACGGCGACCTCGACGTCCTCCAGGGAGCAGGCGCCCCGGTTGATGATGTCGCGCAGCCGGCCCGGGGTGGCGACGAGGATGTCGACGCCACGCTCCAGGGCGTAGATCTGGTTGCCCATCGACGTACCGCCGCAGACGACCTTCATCTTCAGGCCGACGACGTCCCCGTACGGCTGGAGCGCGTCCGCGACCTGCATCGCGAGCTCACGGGTCGGGGTGAGGATGACGGCGCGGGGGCGCTTCTTCTCGGTCTGGCCGCCGGCGAGACGCGCGAGCGTCGGCAGACCGAAGGAGAGGGTCTTGCCGGAGCCGGTGCGGCCCCGGCCCAGGATGTCCTTGCCGTCCAGCGCGTCCGGGATGGTCGCGGCCTGGATCGGGAAGGGGGTGGTGACGCCGTTCTGCGCGAGCTTGCGCACGACACCCTCGGGGAGACCGAGGTCGGCGAAGGTGATCTCGGGGGCCGTGTCCTCGGCGACCTCGACGACCTCTTCGGACTCGATGCCGGACTCGAGGTCCGCCTCGACGACCGACTCGACGGCGACCTGATCAGAACTGGAAATGGACATGCGTATGCGAAACCTTCCGGAGTCTCGTCGGCACGCGCCCGTCAACTCCGTGATTTCTGCAATACGACCGCCTCTATGCGGTCCGCCACGGCTGGGGAGAGTACGCGCCACACGGCGCGCTCTGCGTTGGCGCCGGGCAAATGGGATCAAACGATCTACCACCATACGCACCTCACCCCCCACTAGGCAAATCCCGCAGGTCAGCGCAGGTCAGCTAGGTGCCGGCTCCTGCGCGGACGGCGACGGCTCGGCCTGCGACGGCTCCGGCGTGGGCGACGGCGACTCGACCGGCGGCTGAGGCGACGGCGACTGCTGCGGCGGCTGAGGCACGGCCGACCGGGACGGCGTCGGCTTGCCGGGCCCCGG
>NZ_JBTYMC010000032.1:0-37229 GCF_054880855.1 Streptomyces sp. S6
CCCTGCGCGCCGTCGCCGCCGCCCGCGCCCACGACGGGCCCGGCATCCTCGACGCCCTGCTCGACGGCGTCGAACTCCCCGACCCCGACGGGCGGTTGGTGCGCGACAACTTCGTCACCCTCCTCGTCGCCGGCTACGAGACCACCGCCGCCACCCTCAGCTGGCTCCTGCTCCTCCTGCACGACCACCCCGAGTGCAGGGACTGGGCGCTCGCCCAGGGGCCCGCCGGTTCACCCGAGCGGACGGCCGCGATCCGGGCGCTGATCAGCGAGACGCTCCGGCTCTACCCGGCGGCCCTCCTGCTGTTCCGCGACGCCACCGAGGACGACGACCTCCTCGGCCACCGCGTCCCGGCCGGCACGACCGTCGCGCTCTGCGCCTACCTCACCCACCGTGACCCCCTCCTGTGGCCCGACCCCGAACGGTTCCTGCCCCGGCGCTTCCATGAGCCGGCTCCCCGCCCGGCCCTCGGCGCCTACTACCCCCTCGGCCTCGGTCCGCGCACCTGCCTGGGCGCGCAGTTCACCCTCCAGGAGATGACCCTGCTCGCCGAAGCCCTCCTGCCCGCCTTCGACTTCACCCTCGAAGGGAGGCGGCCCGAGCCGGCGTTCGACATCACGATCCACCCCGACGGGCCGTTTCCCGCGACTCTGACGGAACGGCACCCGGGCGGGTGACCGGCGCCCGGGAGGGCCGCCCCAGCACCACACCCGCCAGCACCAGCACCAGCCCGCCGAGCTGCCGGCCGCTCAGGCTGTCCCCCGCGACAGCCGTCCCCAGCAGCACCCCCGTCACCGGATTGAGCAGCCCGATCAGGCCCACCGTCCCCGAGGGCAGGTGCCGCAGTCCCGCGAACCAGACGGCGAACGCCAGGGCCGTGGCTATCAGGGACGTGTAGCCGACCGCGAGGAGCGCCGGGCCGGAGAGCGCGGGCGGAGCGCCCTCGACGACGGCGGCGACCGGGAGCAGGAACAGGCCGCCCGCGGTGAGCTGCCAGGCGGTCACCGAGAGGACGTCGACACCGGAACCCCAGTGCTTGGTCAGGATGTGCCCGAACGACGACACCAGCATCGCCGCCACCGCCGCGAGGACGCCCGCCACGCTCGTGCCGTGCGCGCCGGTGAAGAGCATCAGGCAGACCCCGGCGAGCCCCACCCCGGCGCCCGCGAGGTGCGCGGCCCGGGGGCGCTCGGCGACCAGGGCCCACGCGATCAGCATCATCGTCAGCGGGGACACCGCCATCACCGTCGACGCCACGCTCGTCGGCAGCAGTTGGGAGGCGACGTACACGAGGACGAAGAACACGCTCGCGTTCAGCAGGCCGAGGACGGCGGAGCGCCCCCACCAGACGCCGCGCGGCAGCTTCGGGCGCAGGGCCAGGAGGGCGAGGCCGGCGGGCACGGCGCGCAGGGCCGCGCCGTACAGCGGGGAGTCGGGTGGGAGGTACTCGTGCGTCACGAAGTAGTTGGCGCCCCAGGCCACCGGCGCGAGCGCGGTGAGGACGGTCCAGCGGACATTAGCTTCCATGGAAGGAATATACCTTCCTGGGAAGGTATGCTGGAAGCATGCGTGAGGACATTCCCTCGGAAGAGTGGCGGACCGAAGAAGCGGGAACCCCGGAGCACCGGCCCCGGGACCGCGTCGCCCGCATCCAGGCGGACTGGAGACGCGAGCGGCCCGACCTCGACGTCTCGCCGCAGGGCGTCATCGGACGGCTGCACACCCTCGCGGGCCGGCTGACCGGCGAACTGGGCCTGGTCTACGAGCGGTACGGCCTCGGGGAGGGCGAGTTCGACGTGCTGTGCGCGCTGCGGCGCGCGGGAGAGCCGTACGAGCGGGCGCCCGGGGAACTCGCCGCGCACACCATGGTCACCACCGGCGCGATGACCAAGCGGATCGACCGGCTGGAGCGGGCCGGGCTCGTCACCCGGCGGCGGGCCGCCGACGACCAGCGCGGGCGCATCGTCGCACTGACCCGCCCCGGACGCGAGCTGATCGACCGGGCCTTCACCGACCACATGCGCAACGAACGCAAGCTCCTCGACCTGATGACCCCCGCCGAGGCGGCCGTCCTCGAACAGCTCCTCGGAGCCTGGCTCGACCGGCTCGACGGCGACCGCCCCGCCGGCCCCTGAGAGCGCCCCGTGGATTCACGGGATACGCACCCGCTCTCACCGTTTCTTTAGATTCCAAAAGCTACGCTCGCGGTCAAGCAGAGCGGCCGACGACGGCCCCCACGCCGAGGCGCTCGCGTGTTGCACCCCCACAGGTACAGGAGACAGCCGTGCGCGACGGCGACGTAGTGGTGATCGGCGGCGGCTACGCCGGAGTCCGGCTGGCCAAGCGGCTGGACGCCACCTCGCGGGTCACCCTGGTGGACCGCAAGGAGGTCTTCTTCCACCGGATCGCCTCCCTGCGCGCGGGCGTCCAGCCCGACTGGACCGCGACCCCCTTCATCCCCTACGACCGGCTCCTCACCCACGGCCGGATCGTCGTCGGCAAGGCCCTGCGCATCGACACCGCCGCCCGGCACGTCGTCCTCGCCACCGGCGAACGCATCCCCTACGACGCACTGGTCGTCGCCACCGGCGCCGACTACCCCGAGCCCGCGCGGTTCACCGGGACCACCGTCGACGAGGCCACCAAGGGGTTCACCGCCCACCAGCAGAAGATCGCCTCGGCGGACCACGTCCTGGTCGCCGGCGGCGGCCCCTCCGGCGTCGAACTCGCCGCCGAGATCCGCCTCGCGCACCCCCACACGCGCGTGACGCTCGCCCACGCGGGCGACACGCTCCTCAGCTCCACCGGCAGCACCTGGGCCGGCCGCCGGGCGCGCGCCTGGCTGGAGGCCCACGACGTCGACGTCCGCCTCGGCTCCTTCATGTCCCCCGGGAACGATTTCGGCGTCTACAAGGACGGCCGGGGCGGTACTGTCGAGGCCGACGCCTGCTTCTGGGCCACCGGCATCACCCCCAACACCCTCTGGCTGCGCCTCGCCGGCCACGGCGACTGGCTCGACCACGCCGGGCACGTCAAGGTCGACCGCGCGCTCAGGGTCACCGGACTGCGCGACGTCTTCGCCGTCGGCGACGTCAACGACGCGGCCCACCAGAAGATCACCCACACCGCCATCACCCAGGCGGACGTCGCCGCCCACAACATCCGCACCCACCTCGCCGCCCCCGACCGCCACCGCAAGGAACCCCGCCTCTACCGCTCCGCCCACCGCAGCCCCCTCATCGTCCCCTTCGGCGGCGCCGACGGCCTCACCCTCGTCCCTGTCCCCGGCGGAGAGAGCGCCGTCCTCGGCAGCCGGACCACGACCGTCGCCAAGGCGCGGACTCTGATGACGCCGTACATGCGCAAGCAGCTGGGGTACACGGCGGCGTGAGCGCGCACCGAAGGGCCACCCCGTGAAAGTTCACGGGGTGGCCCTGGTGTACGGCTACTTCTTGACCCCGCACGGCGCCTTGCAACGGTCGGCGTGCCGGGCTTTCGCACCCGGAAGGTGCAGACGGGCGGCGATGTGCAGCAGGAAGAGCGCGGGGCCGGACGAGTTCTCCCCGTCGCGGTGCCGGTTCTCGGTCATGTCCTTCTCCCTTCGACCCCGCTCACGCGGGCTCGTGATCGCTCACGAGTCTTCGGCACCCGCCGTCCCGGCCGCATGGGGCCGGTGTCCCGACGTGGTCCCGGGCTCCGCCGGGAACGCGGCCCGCACGACCGTCCCGGCTCCGTCGCTGGTCAGCGCGAACGCGCCGCCCAACTCCTCCGAACGCTCCGCCATGGAGCGCAACCCCACCCCCGTGCAGTGCTCATGACTGGGGAAACCGTCCCCGT
Source organism: Streptomyces sp. S6 (assembly GCF_054880855.1). Classification (NCBI taxonomy): domain Bacteria; kingdom Bacillati; phylum Actinomycetota; class Actinomycetes; order Kitasatosporales; family Streptomycetaceae; genus Streptomyces; species Streptomyces sp. S6. The sequence goes on from NZ_JBTYMC010000032.1 coordinate 3,838, forward strand.
TGTCCGTGATCCGCAGGCCGACCTTCCCCTCCGTGACCGTGACGAGCGCCCGCGCGCGGTCCGCGTGCGAGTGCCGCACCACGTTGTTGAGCGCCTCGGACGCGATCCGATACACCGCCACCTCCAGCGCCGCCGGCAACGCGGGCAGCGGGTCAGGCTCCACCCCCACCGAGATCCGCAGACTGCGGCTGCTGAGCCGCTCCGCGAGCTGCCGCAGCGCCCGCGCGAGATCCGCCCCGTCCAGCGCGGCCGGCGCCAGCCCGTCCGTGATGTGCCGCAGCTCGCGGATCGCGTACCCGATCCCGTCGGACACCCCGGACAGCGGCCGGGCGACCTGCGGTGCCGCACCCCGCCGTACCGCGTCGACCTGGAGCCGCAGCCCCGACAGGGCCGGACCCAGCCCGTCGTGCAGCTCGTGCCGCAGCCGCCGCCGCTCCTCCTCGCGCGTGTGGACGATCCGCTCCCGGCTGCTCTTGAGATCCTCGAACAGCCGCAGCGAGGCCAGCGCCGGTCCCGCCTGCTGCGCCAGCACCTGCACCGCCTCCCGGTCCTGCGGGTCGAGCGCCAGCTCACCGGGTCTCGGCGACACGTCGAGACGACCCGTCTCCTCGCCCTGGTAGAGGATCGGGAACCGCTCCGACCGCGGCCCCGGACTCCCCACCCGCACCAGCTCGCGCGGCCCCTCCCGGCTGTCCACGACGACCGACGCGGACGGCAGGCCCAGCGTGTGGACGACCGCCCCCGCCAGCAGCTGAGGCGTCTCCCCGGGGTCGACGGCCCGGCTCAACGCCTTCGCGAGACCCCTCACCACCTGGTAGGGCTGTGCGCGCGAACCGTAGAACCAGCGGTCCGACAGCCGCGCCGCCCACCGCGCGGCCGGCCGCAGCAGCAGCCCGAGCAGCAGACCCAGAGCCAGTGCCGGAAGGAGCCCCGCGAAGTTCTCGTGACGAGGGCCGAGGCCCAGCAGCAGGAGCACCGCCACCGTGCATCCGGCCAGGACCAGCAGCGTCAGCAGCAGCGCCGTCAGCATCCGCCGGGCCGCCCGGTCGAGCGCCCAGGTACGCGCGCGTGCGTGGACGCAGCACAGCGCGATCGGCCACAGCACGGACGCCCCGTACGCGAGCACCTTCTCCAGCGGCTCGGGAACGACCTCACTGAGCAGAATGCGGGCACACCACGCCGCGTACGGCATGTTCACCCAGTACGTCGCCCGCCGGTACTCCCGGGACACGACCATGCGGACGGCCATCAGCAGCAGCGCGGCACCCAGCAGCACGTTGGTGGCGTTGTCGTCGACCCACCGGGTGACCGGCGAGGTCCAGCGCCAGAAGTCGGCCCACCCGCCCCGCGTCAGCGGATTGACGACGCTCATCCGCGCGTCGATCTCCTGGCTCCACCGATAGCCCAGCTGGGCGATCGCCACCACCAGCAGGACCCCGACGTACCCGCGCGCCCACCGGTTGCCCAGCCGGCCCGTGGGCAGCCACAGGGGCTGCGTGTACAGGAGCATCAGGAACAGGACGAAATAGAGCATCCCGCTGACGAACGTGAGCCCGCTCAGCGCCCTCGGCGCATAACCCAGGAGAATCATCAGCTGGAGGACGTAGAACAGCATCCCGGTCGCGCTCGTGGACAACAGGAACCAGCCGAAGACGCCCCCCGGACCACGGGCGACGAACACCATCCCGGACAGCGCGAAACCGACGGTCAGCAGCATGCCCTGAGCCGCGAGGTGGAACTCCGGGAACCCGGTGACGCGGTCGATGTGGGCGAGCGCCACCATCATCCACGCCACCCCCGTCAGCGCCGCGACCGCGCACACCAGGTACGCCGGAAGCAGCTCGCGCCCTGTCCCGGGAACCTTCGTGCCGCTCGCGCCCATGCCCACTCCTCGCCGTCGCCGACCGGATCCGACCAGCCTCGCGCACCCGCTGTCCCGGACGCATGAGGCACCGGTCCCGAACCGCTACCGCTACCGCTCCTCGCCGAGCCCGGCGTCCCGCGCGCGGGCGACGGCCTCCGCGCGGGTGGCGACGTGGAGCTTCTCGAAGATGTGGGTGACGTGATTGCGGACGGTCTTCTCGGAGAGGACCAGCTCCCGGGCGATCCGGCGGTTGTCGAACCCGCGCGCGATCAGCGCGAGGACCTCGCACTCGCGGGCCGTCAGCGCGGGGAAGAGCTGCTCGGCGTCCCTGCGGCGGCTGCCCGCGACCAGCGAACCGAGCCGGGCGGCGACCCCGGCCCCGAACACCGCGCCGCCCGCCGCGACGGTCTGCACCGCGTGCAGGACCTCCTCGGCGGGGGCACCCTTGACGATGTAGCCGCGCGCGCCGGCCTGGAGGGCGGCGAGGAGGTCGCCCTCGTCGTCGGACATGGTGAGGGTGAGCACCGGCAGCCCCGGGTGCTCCTCGGCCAGCGTCCGGATCGCGGAGATGCCGGAGCCGTCGGGCAGCCCCAGGTCCATGATCACGACGTCCGGGAGGTGCGCGGACACCGCCCCCGACACCTGCGCCACCGTCTCCGCCACGACCACCACCTCGCCGAGACTCTCCAGCGCCGACCTCAGCCCGCTGCGGAAGAGGGGGTGGTCCTCGACGACAAGCGCCCGTAGGACGGACCGGTCCGGGAGGGAGGGAGGATCGTCGTTCACATGGGAAAGGTACGCCTGGTGGGGAGGGTTTGGCATATTTTATGGTGGTTCATCACGTTTCATGTATTGGGGGATCGGGAGGGGAGGGTGACGGTGCGGGAGTGGGGGTGGGGTGTGATGTGTGGCGTGTGATGCGTGAGGTGTGAGGTGTCGGGCGTGATGTGTGGCGCGTGCTGTGTGAGGCGTGATGTGTGGCGTGTGATGTACCACCCCCTCCCCGCCCCTCACGGCATCACCAGCACCGCCTTCACCGCCTCCCCCCGCACCGCCGCCGCCCCCGCCTCCTCGATCCCCTCGAACGGGAACACCGACACGATCGCGTCAACCGGCAACCGCCCCGCCAGATACAGCTCCACCAGCGCCGGCACGAACACCCGGGGCACCACGTCCCCCTGATTCACCCCCACCACCCGAGGCCCCCGGTCCAGCATCCCCGGCACGTCGAACGCCGCCTCCGTCCCGGCCGGCGGCGCCCCCACCACCCCGCACACCCCGCCCACCGCGAGCCCGTCCACCGCCTGCCGCAGCACCCTCGGCACCCCGCTCGTCTCCAGCGCCCGCTCGGCACCACGCCCACCCGTCAGATCCCGGACGGCGTCCAGCGGATCGTCCTCGTCCGGGTTCACGGTGTCGGTCGCCCCGAGCCGCCGCGCGAGCGCCAGCCGACGGGGGTCCGGATCGACGGCGATCACCCGCGTCGCCGCCGTCAGCCGCGCCGCCATCACCGCGGCCAGCCCCACCGACCCCACGCCGTACACGACCAGCGTGTGTCCCGCCTCGGGCCGCAGCACGTTCAGCACCGACCCCGCCCCGGTCTGCACCCCGCACCCCAGCGGCGCCAGCACCTCCGGCGGCAGCCCGGCCGGCACGGGGACGACACCCCGCTCACCGGTCAGCGCGAGCGTCGCGAACGACGACTGCCCGAAGAAGTGGCCGTGCAGCACCTCCCCGACGTGCCGGCCCGTCCCGGACACCGTCGCGCTGCCGTCAAGTCGGCTCCCGCCGAACAGGTTCAGCGCGGGCCAGTGCGCACACCGCACCGGCCGCCCGGTCAGACACGCGGGGCAGCCGCCGCAGGACGCGAAACTCATGACGACGGTGTCCCCGGGCACCACCGAGGTGACCCCCGACCCGACCGCCTCGACGACCCCTGCCCCCTCGTGACCCAGCACCGCCGGGACGGGGAAGGGGGTGTGACCGGCGCGGACACTCAGGTCGGTGTGACAGATCCCGGCGGCCTGGACCCGGACGAGGACCTCGTCGGGGCGGGGCTCGTCGACGTGGATCTCCTCCAGGGCGAAGGGGGCGCCGCGAGAACGGACCACGGCGGCGGTGGCGGTGTGCATGGGGGCTCCGTGGGGTGGTGGGTGGTTTGGGGAGGTGTGAGGTATCACGTGTCGTGTGCTGCGGTGTGCGGTGTGCGGTGTGCGGTGTCACGTGTCATGCGTCATGTGTCGCGGCGCGGGTGCTGCGGGTGTGATGTGCGGTACGTGATACCTCACACCTCACACCCCGCCCCCTCACGGCAGCACCCCGCCCTCCCGCACCACCCGCAGTGCCTGCGCCGCGATCGTGAGGGTCGGGTTGACGGCCGCCGACGACGGGAAGAAGCCGCCGTCCACGACGAACAGGTTCCCCACCTCGTGACTGCGGCAGTACGGGTCGAGGACGGACCGTGCGGGATCGGTCCCGGCGACGGTCGTGCCGCACTGGTGCCCGGTCGCCTCGACGCCCAACCGCCGGGAGAACACGAGGGGATAGCCGGCCCCGCGCATCATCGTGGTGGCGGCGCGGACGAGCCTGCGGTGGGTGCGGGTGTTGGTGGGGTGCCATCGGACGGTCACGTCGTCGGGCCCGGGGCCGGGCAGGACGCGGTTGTCCGGGTCGGGGAGGTCCTCCGACATCACCCACCAGTCGACGCTGCGCGAGGCCAGCGCTCCCAACAGGCGCCGGGGCAGCCGGGGATGGGCGGCGGCGAGGGTCGGTCCGTACACCTTGCCCATCAACTGGAGGTTACCCAGCGGGTGTCCGCCCTGCGGTCCGTCCGGCAGGTAGAAGTCGTTGACGGCGAGCGTCTTCTGGAAGGTGACCGGGTTGCGGCGGCGCGGATCGACCGCCATCAGCACGGAGTTGTTGTGCAGCATGAGGTTGCGGCCCACGAGCCCGCTGCCGTTCCCGAGTCCGTCGGGATGCGCGGCGCCGCCCGAACGCAGCAGCAGGACGGCCGAGTTGATGGCGCCGCAGGACACGACCACGGTCCCGGCCCGCAGCCGCACCGCCCGCCCGTCCCGGACCGCGTCGACCGACGTCACCCGCCGCCCGTCGGGGTCCGTTCGCACCCGCACGGCACGGGTGCGGGTGAGGAGACGCACCGTCGGGGTGCGCAGCGCGGGACGCAGGGCCCGGGTCTCGGCGTCGCTCTTCGCGCCGACCCGGCACGGGAAGGCGTCACATGTGCCACATCGTTCACACGTCCCCTCGGGCGTCAGGTCGACGCCGAGTTCGACGGGGTAGGGGTGCAGCCCCTGTGCCGTGAGCCGGTCGGCGAGTTCGGCGATGACCGGTTCGTGCGGCACCGGCGGCCACGGGTAGGGGCCGCTGCGCGGCGGGCCGCTCGGGTCGGTGCCGTCGGCGCCGTGGACCCGGTAGAGGCGCTCGGCCTCCGTGTAGTACGGCTCCAGGTCGCCGTAGGTGAACGGCCAGGCGGGGGAGGTGCCTTGAAGGTGCTCGACGGCCCGGAAGTCGCTCGCGCGCAGCCGGGGGAGGGCGGCACCGTACACCTTGGTGGTGCCGCCGACGCCGTAGAAGCCGCCCGAGGTGAAGGGGCGCCCCTCGGCCGTGTGCCAGGAACCCGTGTTGTGGTAGCGGTTGCCGACGAACACGGCCTCGGGGGACCAGTTCTCGGGCTCACGGGGCAGGAAGTCGCCCCGCTCGACGACGAGGACGCGCGCCCCCGTCGAGGCCAGCGCCCACGCGGTGGTGGCGCCGCCCGCACCTGAGCCGAGGACGAGGACGTCCGCGTCGTACACCTCCTGCTCCTGCGTGACGACCGGTGGTGAGCCGGGACCCCAGATGCCGGTCATGCCACGGCCCTCGGCGGATCGTAGAGGCGGACGGGTGTGTCGGCGTGGAAGGGGAGTCGCTCGGGGACCTCGGAGAGTTCGAGGTGGAGGCCGAAGGGGGTGCGCAGGTAGATGAACCGGACACCGGCGATGGGGCCGTCGGTGACAGTCTGCGGTTCACCGAGGGCCACCACCCCTTCGTACGCGGTGAGATGGTCCATCGAGGCGTCCAAGTCCTCGGTGGCCAGGGCGAGATGGTGGCCGCCCCAGTCGCTGTTGCGCGGATAGACGCGGCGTTGGTCGGGGGAGGCGTACTCGAACAGCTCGATGTTGGTGACCGGGCCGAGGCGCAGCATCGCGATGTGCGCGACGGCGTCGCGGTGGACGCCGAGCTGGCGGAGCATCCACAGGCCCGCCGGGTCCTCGACCGGGCCGGTGAGGTAGGCGAGTTCGGCGCCGAGCGCGTCGGTGAAGAAGGCCACGGCCCGGTCGAGGTCGGGGACGGTGTAGGCGACGTGGTGGACGGCGCCGACGCCGGGGACGGTGATCATGGGTGGTCCTTGCGGGAGTTGTGGGCGTCGCGGTGGCCGAGGGGGCCGGTGGAGGCTTTGGCCGTGCGGGAGTCGGCGGAGGTGCTGGGGGTGCGGGCGGGCAGAGCGCGGGTCACGGCCGCCGGGCCGAGTGTCAGGCACAGCAGGCGGGCGCCGCGCCGGCCTGCTCTGGTGAAGGCCGCGCTGGCCGTCCATCACGGTGTGCTGCTGCCGACGTTGCACTGTGACGATCCGCATCCCGCGCTGGCACGAACCCGGTTCAGGCCGCTGGAGAAGGCGGAGCCGTGGGAGGGGGACGTGCGGCGGGCCGCGGTGAACGCGTTCGGGTTCGGGGGGATCAACGCGCATGTGGTGCTGGAGCAGGCACCTGCGGGGCGGGGGCGGGCGGGGCGTGGGCGGGTGCCGGGCGGGGAGGGCGGTGGTATGTCACACATCACGCGTGACACATCCATCGACGCCGGTGCCGCGACCGGTATGTCACACATCACGCATGACATACCCACCGGCGGTCGTGGCGAAGTCGGTATGTCATACATCACGCGTGACATACCGGCCGTCGGCCGTACGGAGCCCGCCGGTCGCGCCGAGGTCGCCGAGAACGAGCAGATCCTCCTCCTGGCCGCCGACTCCCCCACCGCCCTCGCCGCACTCCTGGACACCGACGACACCACCCTCCGCGCCACCGGCCTCGACCCCACCCACCCCCATCCCACAGCGGGCCCCACCCGGCTGGCCGTCTTCGGCCCCACCGCCAAACGCCTCGCCCTGGCCCGCCGCGCGGCGGCCAAGTCCCGCCCCTGGAGCGGCCGGAGCGACGTGTGGCTCCGCCCGACCCCTCTGCTGGACAAGGACGATCCGGCGACGGGAAAGCTGGCGTTCCTCTTCCCGGGCCTGGAAGTCGACTTCACCCCTCACGTCGACGACATCGCGGCCCACTTCGGCCTCCCGGCCCTGTCCGCACCCGGTGCCCAGGTGGACGACGTGGGCCGGCACGGTTTCGACGTCGTCGCCGTGGGCCGCCTCTTGGACACGGCACTGCGCCGCAGCCGGATCGTCCCGGACGCCGTCGCCGGGCACAGCGTCGGCGAGTGGACGGCGATGGTCGCGTCGGGACTGTACGACGGGGGCGAAGTCGACGCGTTCATGGCCGAGTTCGACCCCGCGTCGCTCTCTGTCCCGGGCCTGGTGTTCGGGGCGATCGGCGCTCCGGCGGATCAAGTCCTGGACGCGCTGGAGGAGTTGGGCCGCACTGACGTCGTCCTCTCGCACGACAACGCGCCCGGCCAGTCGATGGTGTGCGGACCGGACGCGGTGGTCGAGGAGTTCGTGCGCGCCTTCCGCGCCCGAGGCGTCATCAGCCAGGTCCTGCCGTTCCGTTCAGGCTTCCACACCCCGATGCTCCGCCCTCATCTGGCTCCCATCGCACAGGCCGCGAGCCGCTTCCGCCTGCGCCCGCCGACGATCCCCCTCTGGTCCGGTACGACGGCCGCCCCCTTCCCCGACGCCCCGGCGGACGTCCGGGCGTTGTTCATCCGCCACCTCCTGGAGCCGGTCCGCTTCCGGCAGTTGACCCAGGCCCTGTACGACGCCGGCCACCGCGTCTTCGTCCAGGCGGGCCCCGGCCGCCTGGGTTCTCTCGTGGACGACACCCTGGGCGCCCAGGACCACCTCACTGTCGCCGCCAACTCCCCGCACCGCGAAGGGCTCCCCCAACTCAGGCGTGTGGCAGCGGCGTTGTGGACGGCGGGTGCGGAAGTTGCCCCGGCGCTCCCGGCCCGGAAGCACGCCGCTCGCTCTCAGCACCCGCCGGTGCGACTCGACTTGAGCGGTGCGCTGATCTCCCTTCCGCCGGAGTCACGCCCCGTCCTGCACACCTCGTCCGCCCCGCTGGACGCGCTCGCCGCCCGCATGCCGATCGCCGCCGAACTCAGCGCGCTCATACGGGAGACGGCCGACACGGCAACCGCCTTGATGACGGCACGCACCGCCGCCACCCCGCGACAGTCCACGGTCCGTGTCTCCCCCGAAACCATGCCCTACCTGCTGGACCACTGCTTCTTCCCGCAACGCCCCAACTGGCCCGACACAGCCGATCGTTGGCCGGTCGTCCCCGCCACCACCATCGTCCAGCACATCATGGACACGGCCGCCGAGGCCCGCCCCGGCCTCCTGCCGGTAGCCGTCCACGACGCGCGTTTCGAGGAGTGGCTCACCGCCACCCCCGCCGTGGACGTCCCGGTCACGACGACGCCCGAGTCCGCGAACCGGCTGACGGTCTCCTTCGGCCCCCGAGCCCGCGCGACCGTCGAACTGGCCCCGGCCCACCCCCGTGCCACCACCTCCCGGATCCCCCTCGCCGAGGAGCGCGTGCCGGACCACACGGCGGCCCAACTCTACGAAGAACGCTGGATGTTCCACGGGCCCGCGTTCCAGGGCGTCACCGAACTCACCGCGATCGGCGACCGCCACGTCCGGGGCGTCATCACCACCCCGCCGGCCCCCGGCGCCCTTCTCGACAACGTCGGCCAGCTCCTCGGCTACTGGATCATGGCCACCCGCACCGAGCGCACGGTCGTCTTCCCGGTCGGCATCCGGGAGATCCGCTTCCACGGCCCCCACCCCTCCCCCGGCACCCGAGTCGCCTGCCTGGTGAGGGTCACCGCGCTCACCGACACCCTCCTGGAGGCGGACGTCCGGCTGACCGTGGGCGGCGAGGTGTGGGCGGAGATCTCCGGCTGGCAGGACCGCCGCTTCGACAACGACCCGCGCACCCGCCCCGTCGAGCGCTTCCCCGAGCGCCACACGCTCTCCGAACTCCGGCCGGGCGGCTGGACGTTGGTGCACGAGCGGTGGCCCGACCTGGCCTCCCGGGAACTCATCATGCGCAACTCCCTGGGCGGCGTGGAGCGTTCACGCTATGCCGAGCACGCACCGCGCGGGCGCCGGCAGTGGCTGCTGGGGAGGATCGCGGCGAAGGACGCGGTCCGCCGGTGGCTGTGGGAGCACGGCGAGGGGCCGGTGTTCCCGGCGGAGCTGCGTGTCGAGAACGACGGTCTCGGCCGGCCGTACGTCGTCGGCGTGCACGGACGTGAACTGCCCGCGCTGGACGTGTCGTTGGCGCACTGCGCGGAGGCCGGTGCCGCGATCGTCCGTCCGCACCGGCCGGGTCCGGGGCCGGGGATCGACATCGAGGAGATCACCGCGCGCACCCCGGAGACGCAGTCCGTGGCCCTCGGTCCGGACGAACTGCGCCTGCTGGAGCGGCTGGAGGGCTCCCGCGCCCTGTGGTTCACCCGGTTCTGGGCGGCGAAGGAGGCGGTCGCCAAGGCCGAGGGCACCGGACTCGGCGGCAGACCACGGGAGTTCACCGTCCTCGACGCCACCCCGGACGGCGACCTGCTGACCGTCTCCGGCCGTCTGGAGCGCGCCTACCCGGTGCACTGCGCACCGGCCGCCAACCCGCCGGGCCTGCCGGCGCGGGAGTACGTCGTGGCCTGGACGACGGGACACGCGAACGAAGAGGAGTACGACGCCCGATGAACGAGGAAACCGTTCTCGCCGACGTGTCCGGCATGCTCGCCCGCCTCCTGGAGGACGAGTACGGCGCGGGCGACGCCGAGATAGGCATGGAGACGTCCTTCAACCGGGACCTGGAGCTGGAGAGCATCGACCTCGTCACGCTGGCCGGGCTGCTCCAGGAACGGTACGGCGAACGGATCAACTTCGCCGAGTTCCTGGCCGGGATGGAGTTGGAGGAGATCATCGAACTCACCGTCGGACGGCTCGTCGAGTACGTCGTGACCGGGCTGAAGGCGGCGGAGGCGAGCTGAGCCATGTCGATGGTCGACACCGGCACGCTCCGGTTGCACGTCCAGCGCATCGGGCCCCGCGGCAGCCGCACCTCCCGGGCCACCGTCGTACTGGTCCACGGGCTGCTCACCGACAGCCTCGCCAGCTACTACTTCACCGTCGCGCCCTCGTTCGCGGCGGCCGGATTCGACGTGATCATGTACGACCTACGGGGTCACGGGCGCAGCGACCGGCCGCCCGACGGCTACACCCTCGACCACAACATCGGTGATCTGGAAGCCCTGTTGGAGCGGCTGAAGGTCACCGGCCCCGTCCATCTGGTCGGCAACTCCTACGGCGGGACGATCGCGTTCGGGTTCGCCGTGCGGCATCCCGGTCGGGTCGCGAGCCTCACCCTGATCGAGTCCGAACCGGCCACGCCCGCCTGGTCGTCGAAGCTGCGCGGCATCCTGGGGCGGGTGGTGCACGAGCTGGCGCACAACGAGTCCGACACCATCACCTGGATCGCCTCCCACCGCGGCCACAACATGGCACGCCTCGCACGGGGCGCCGCCCGGCTGGCCCGTGAGACCTCCCTCGGCCAGGACATCCCGGCCAGCCGGACCTTGACGGATCATCAGATCGCGTCCGTCCCCTGTCCCGTCCTCGCCCTCTACGGAGGCGACTCGGACGTCGTCGAACTCGCGCCCCGGCTGGCCGAGTTGCTGCCCGACTGCCGGACAGTGATCCTCCCCGGCCACGAGCACTCGATCCTCGTCGAGGCGCCCGCCGTGGTCGGCGAGCACATCCAGTCCCTCATCGCCGAGACCTGTTCGGCGGTGACGGCCCGATGAGTGGCTTCCTCTTCGTCGTCCCGCCTCTCACCGGCCACGTCAACCCGACCGTCGGCGTCGCCGCCCGCCTCGCCGCCCGAGGACACCGCGTGGCGTGGGTGTGCCCGGACCGGGAGCTGGTGCGGAGGCTGGCGGGGGCGGACGCGATGGTGCTCGGGTGTGATACCTCACACAGCGCCACCAGTGCGCCCGATACATCACACATCATGCACGCCGCCACCGCCCTCTCCCACCGCCCACCCGATGTCCGAGGCCCGGAGGCCCTGAAATTCTTGTGGGAGCGTTTTCTGCTGCCGCTGGCGGAGGCGATGGCACCGGGAGTGCAGCGGGCCGTGGAGGTGTTCGGCCCGGATGTCGTGGTCGCCGACCAGCAGGCCTTCGCGGGCGCCCTGGCCGCAGAGCGCGCCGGGCTGCCGTGGGCGACCTCGGCGACCACCTCCGCGGAGTTCATGGACCCGCTGGCGGGGCTGCCGAAGGTGCGGGAGTGGATCGGGGCCCGGCTGACCGAGCTGCGGCGGGCCGTCGGGGACGTGTCCGGGGCCGCTGATCCCCGGTTCTCCCCGCATCTGGTCATCGGGTTCAGCACACCCGAACTCGTCGGGGAGGTGGCGGGGGTGCGCTGGGTGGGCCCGTCGGTCACCGGACGGCCCGACGGCGAGGGCTTCCCGTGGGAGTGGCTCGACCCGGACCGCGCGACGGTCCTCGTCAGCCTCGGCACCGCGAACACGGACGCGGGGGAACGGTTCCTCGGCGTGTGCCGGGACGCGGTGCGCGCACGGGCCGGCCGGCTCCAGGCGGTGCTGGTCGACCCGGGCGGAGTGCTGGGCGGCGGGGCCGACGCGGACGTCCTCGTCGTGCCGTCCGTCCCGCAGGTCTCCCTCTTGGCCAAGGGTCTCGACGCAGTGGTATGTCATGCGGGACACAACACCGTGTGCGAGGCCCTCTGGCACGGCGTCCCGCTGGTCGTCGCACCCATCAGGGACGACCAGCCGCTGATCGCCGGACAGGTCGTGACCGCCGGGGCCGGGGTGCGGGTGCGGTTCGGGCGGGCCGGCGTCCAGCAGGTGGGGGCGGCGCTGGACGCCGTGCTCGACGACCCGGCGTACCGGAGGGAGGCCGCGCGGATCGGCGCGGCGTTCCGGGCGGCCGGGGGTGCGGACGCCGCAGCCGTCCATCTCGAACAGCTCGCCGAGAGGAGTCGTCCGTGAGTGACGCGAAGGCCGAGCGGGAGCAGCGGATCGCCGTGCTCCGGCCGGGGTACCAGAAGGACCTGGCGGACGGTGTGGAGCGGTACTTCGCACCGCGCCGCACCGACTGCCCCTGGTGCGGCAGAGAGTCGCTGCGCACCTGGCTGCGCACCACCGACCTGTTGCAGCACAAGCCGGGGCGGTTCGTCCTCGACCGGTGCGAGCCGTGCGGACACATCTTCCAGAATCCCCAACTCACCGACGAGGGACTGGAGTTCTACTACCGCGACTTCTACGACGGGCTCGGGGAGAAGCAGCTCGGCGACCTCTTCGACGGACGGGACTCGTCGTATCTGGGGCGGGCACGGACGATGACCGCGCACGACGCGGCGCCGAAGCGGTGGCTGGACGTGGGGACCGGGCAGGGGCACTTCTGCGCGGCGGTACGTGATGCACTGCCGGACACCGTGTTCGACGGCCTCGACTTCACCGACGGGGCCGAGATCGCCGAGCGGGAGAAACGCGTCGAACACGGTTACCGGGGGAGTTTCCCCGCGCTCGCCGCCGAACTCGCCGGCCGGTACGACGTCGTGAGCATGTTCCACTACCTGGAGCACAGCGCCGATCCGGACCGGGAACTGCGGGCCGCCCGCGAGGTGGTGCGGGCCGGCGGACACCTCCTGATCGAGGTGCCCGACGCCGAGAGCCGTCTCTCCCGGCTGCTGGGCCGGTGGTGGCTGCCCTGGCTCCAGCCCCAGCACCTCCACTTCATCCCTGTCGCCAATCTGCGGGAGCGGCTGGAGGCGCTCGGCTTCACCGTGGTGGCCGAGGAGCACACCGAACCCCACGAGGCGATCGACCTGGTGGCCGCCGTGTGGCTGATGCTGGGTCATGTATCACCGCCGGAGAACACCCCCTGGCTCGCCCACCCACCGGGCCGGCTGCGGCGGGCGGTGCGAACTGCCGTGTTCCTGGCGGGAATTCCGGTGCTGCTCGCGGCCACGGTGCTCGACCGGATCGCCGTACGCCCGCTCGCCCGGCGCGGTCGGATGTGCAACGCGTACCGCGTCGTCGCCCGCAGGAACTGACGTCGCCCCCGGGTGGGCCGTCCAGCCTCGGCCGACCGGCCCACCCGGCCGCCACCCCACCTCACGCGTGATACCTCACACATCACACCGCACCCCCGTCACCACCCCGCCGCCCCACCTCACACATCACGCGTAACACCTCACACATCACACCTCGCCCCAGCCGCACCCCCCGCCCCCCTCACCTCCCCACCGGCATGTTGTAAGGCGTCACCACCTGAATCGCAGACGGCAGCACCGCCCCCGCCGGCGGCAACGCCCCATGCGCCCGCATCACGGTCTGACACGCGTCCCGCACGTCCTGGCGCAGATCGTGATGGAGCACGGCGGAGATCCGCTGCTCCCGCAGCAACCGCGTGTTGTCCTGGTCCAGATCGTGCGCGACGAACACCGCGCACTCCCGCCCGAGATCCGCGAACGCGCGGAGCGTCGCGTTGTTGCCCCCGCCGATGGAGTACACCGCCCGGATCCCCGCGTCCCGCTCCAGCGCGGCCCGCACCAGTTCGTACTGGGTCACGTCGAGCCCCTGCCCCTCCGTGATCTCGACGAGCGCCCGCCCCGGATGACGCGCCCGCATCACGCTCCGGAACCCCATCTCGCGCTCCTCCTCGTTGCGGAAGGAACCGCTGCTGACGCTGGTCAGGACGTTCCCGGGCCGCTCGCCGAGCCACTGCCCCATCAAATAGGCCGCCGTGGCACCCGCCGCACGGTTGTCTATCCCGACGTACGCGAGCCGCGCGCTCGCGGGCAGGTCGGTGACGAGGGTGACGACGGGAATGCCCACGTCGACGAGCCGCCCGACGGCGTCGGTGACCTCGGGCGCGTCCGGCGCCTTGAGGACGACCCCCTGCGAGCCGCGCCGCGCGATGCGCTCCAGGACGGTGACGGTCTCGCGCGCGGGCCCGGTCTCCCGGAAGTGGAAGCGGGAGCGCAGGACCGCCGGGTGCAGCGCGGGCAGCTCGGCCTCCAGCGCGGAGCGCACGGCGCTGGTGAACCGTTCGGGCGCCTGCATGACGATGTCCAGCATGAACGTCCGTCCGACGAGCCTGACCTGCGTGCGCTGCCGGTCGAGGTCGGCGATGGCCCGTCGTACCTCCTGCTCGGTGGAGGCGCGCACGCCGCCTCGGCCGTTCAGCACGCGGTCGACGGTGGCCTCGCTGAGCCCCGCCTGACGGGCGATCTCACGGATCGGGAAGGGGTGTCCCACGACTTGGCTCCTCATGCCGCACCGGCCGGCTCCCCCGACGTCACCGGCACCCCGTTCTTGAGGGGTTTTTGATGGCCCTCTGCCAGTTGTTCGAGGGGTTTGTGCTGACAAGAATGACAGAGCCGCGGCACCCCGCGCCCCGAGTCGCCCTCCTGTGCCCCGAAAGGACGAGGATGTCCTTCTCACCCGAAGCCCCGACCTCCGCCGCCTGGCTCACCGACCGGGACTGCGACCTCGACACCTTCCGCACCCTCGTCGAACGCACCACCGACCCCGCCGACTACCCGCACGCGGCGTCGGTCGAGGACAACGTCCTCGTGTACGACAGCGACGCGTACGACGGCGACGACCGTGGCGCCCCGGCCGCCGGCCTGCGCTCCGAACTCGTCCGGGCCCTCATCGACGGCCCCGGCGTCGTCGTGTTCCGGCGTGCCTTCCCGGACACGACGGTCGTCGACCGGCTCACCTCCGTCTTCGAGGCCCTGCTGAACGAGCAGCGCGCGGCCGAGGCCCCCATGGGCGACCACTTCGCGAAGCCGGGGGCGAACGAACGGGTGTGGAACGCCCTGGAGAAGGCCGCCCTGTACGACCCGTCGGCGTTCGCGGACTACTACGCGAACCCGGTCGTCGCGCTGGTCTCCCGGGCGTGGCTGGGGCCCGGTTACCAGATCACCTCCCAGGTCAACGTCGTCAACCCGGGCGGCGCCGCGCAGACCGCGCACCGGGACTACCACCTCGGGTTCCTGTCGGCCGAGGCCGTCGCCGCGTACCCGGAGCACGTCCACCGGCTGTCCACCGTCCTCACCCTCCAAGGCGCGGTCGCGCACTGCGACATGCCGGTGGAGTCGGGGCCGACGCTGTATCTGCCGTACTCCCAGACGTACGTCCCCGGGTATCTGGCGTGGCACCGGCCGGAGTTCCAGGCGTACTTCAAGGAGCGCCGCGTCCAGCTCCCACTGGCCAAGGGGGACGCGGTGTTCTTCAACCCGGCGGTGTTCCACGCGGCCGGCACCAACCGCACGCTCGACGTCCGGCGGGTCGCGAACCTGCTCCAGGTGTCGTCGGCGTTCGGGCGGGCCATGGAGACGGTCGACCGGGAGGCGATCGCGAACGCGGTGTACCCCGCACTGATACAGCACACCTCGGACCCGGCGTGGGTGGAGCGGGTGATCGCCGCGAGCGCGGAGGGCTACGCCTTCCCCACCAACCTCGACCGCGATCCGCCGGTGGACGGTATGGCGCCGCCCTCCCAGGCGGACGTCGTACGGCGGGCCCTCGCCGAGAGGTGGACCACCCGGGCCCTGCGGGACGAGCTGCGGGCCGGCGCCGTGCGGCGCGAGAGCTGAGAGGGCACGGCATGGCACTTCTGAACGACAAGGTCGTCCTCGTCAACGGCGGCACCCAGGGCGTGGGCGCGGCGATCGCGCGCGCGGCGGTCCGCGAGGGCGCGACCGTCGCCGTGACGGGGCGCCGACCCGAGGTGGGCGAGGCGCTGGTGGCCGAGCTGGGCGGTAAGGCCCTATACATCAGAGCGGACCTCTCCGACGCCGAGCAGGCGAAGGCGGCGGTGGCGCGGGGGGTCGGTGCGTACGGCCGTGTCGACTGCCTCATCAACTCCGCGGGCCTCACCTCACGCGGCACACTCCTCGACACCACCCCCGAGCTGTTCGACGCGCACATCGCGATCAACCTCAAGGCGCCGTTCTTCGCAATGCAGGCGGCCGTCGCCGACATGCTGTCCCGCAAGGCGCCCGGCACGGTCGTCAACATCATCACCTCGTCGGCCCACGGCGGTCAGCCTTTCCTCGCCCCGTACGTCGCCGCGAAGGCGGGCCTCGTCGGGCTGACCCGCAACGCAGCGCACGCGCACCGCTGGGACCGGATCCGTGTCAACGGCCTGAACATCGGCTGGACGGCCACGGAGGGCGAGGACGCGACCCAGCGGGCCTTCCACGGCGCCGGTGACGGCTGGCTCGCGGAGGCGTCCGCGAAGCTGCCCATGGGCAGGCTGGGCCGGCCCGACGAGATCGCCGACTTCGTCGTCCTGCTGCTGTCCGACCGGTCGGGCGTGGTGACCGGTTCGGTGATCGACTGGGACCAGAACGTCCTGGGCGGCCTCGACTAGACCCCTCTATGTGAAACCTTCCCCCCTCTTTTTGGCATCACCTTAGGAGCTGCACCCCCATGCGCATCGGAATCCTCGGCCTCGGCCGCATCGGCGCCTTCCACGCCGAGACCCTCTCCGGACTCGACGCCGTCGACTCCCTCGTCCTGACCGACCCGTTCGCCGAGGCCGCGAAGGCCGCCGCCGAGAAGTTCGGCGGGGAGGTCGTCGACTCGCCCGAGGCGCTGCTCGCGGCGGGTGTGGACGGCATCGTCGTGGCCGCCGCGACCGACGCGCACCCGGCGCTGATCCGTGCGGGTGTCGAGGCCGGCATCCCGGTGTTCTGCGAGAAGCCCGTCGCGAAGACGATGGCCGAGGGCGTCGAGGTGCTCAAGGCCGTCCAGGGGAGCGGGGTGCCGATCCAGATCGGCTACAACCGGCGCTTCGACGCCGGGTTCGTCGCCGCGCGGGCGGCCGTCCAGGCGGGTGAGCTGGGCAAACTGCACACGGTCCGCTCGACGACCCTGGACCCGGCGCCGCCGCCCGCCGCGTACGTCGCCGCGTCCGGCGGCATCTTCCGGGACTGCTCCGTCCACGACTTCGACATCATCCGGTGGGTGACCGGCCGCGAGGTCGTCGAGGTGTACGCCGTCGGCGGCAACCGGGGTGCCGACTACATCAAGGAGGCGGGCGACGCCGACACGACGGGCGCGATCCTCACCCTCGACGACGGCACCATCGCGGTCGTCTCCAACTCCCGCCACAACGGCCGCGGTTACGACGTCCGCATGGAGATCCACGGCTTCACCGACTCCATCGCCGTCGGCCTGGAGGACAAGCTCCCCCTCCGCTCCGTCGAACCCGGCGTCACCTTCCCCGCCGGCACCCCGCACGACTTCTTCATGGACCGCTTCACGGCCGCCTACCGCGCCGAACTCACCGCCTTCACCGAGGTCGTCGCCGGCACCCGCCCCTCCCCCTGCACCATCGAGGACGCCCTCGAAGCCGGCTGGATCGCCGACGCCTGCACCCTCTCCCTCCACGAGCACCGCCCGGTGACGATCGCGGAGATCCGGGGGGCCTGACCGCGAAGCCTCCGAGCCCCGGCCGTCATCCTCAGCCCGGCCGGGCGCGGCATGATGTGTGATGTGTCGTACGACTACATGGCTGTCGTACGACACATCACACATCACACCTCGCACATCACACCTCGCACCTCGCACCTCGCACCTCGCACCTCGCACCTCGCACCTCGCACCTCGCACGCCACACCTCACACACCACACCTCACCCCGGTGGCATTCACCCGCGAACCGTTCCGACCTTGGGCAGCAGCCGCACCGCACACACCCCCAGCACGACATGCAGCACCCCCGCCACAAGCACGGCCACATGGAACCCGGCCACGAACGCCGCCTTCACCCCGTCCCCCGACTCCGCGCCGAGCCCGGCAAGTTCGCCCCCGCCCTCGATCCGGAACACCAGCGCGGCGAGCGACCCGAGCAGCGCGACACCGAGCGCGTTCCCCACCTCGTTCCCGGTCTCCGCGATCGCCGCGGCGGAACCGGCCCGTCCGACGGGCACGGCGGCGACGGCCGTGTCCGCGACGACGCTGAAGCAGATGCCGTACCCCACACCGGCGACGACGGTGGACGCCACGTACCAGCCGACGCCACCGGCCACCCCCGTGAACGCCAGCGCCGACACCCCGCCGGCGACGAGGAAATGGCAGGCGACGAGCGCGCCCCTGGTCCCGGTACGGGCCACCAGGGCCGGGGTGACGACACAGGTCACCGTGAGGACAGCCGCCCCGGGCAGCGCGACCACAGCCGCCTCCAGGACCGTCAGTCCGAGGACCGACTGGAGGTACATCCCCCCGAGATAGGCGGACGCGGACCAGGCGGCCAGCGGCAGGAACCCGGTGACGGCGGCGACCGCGAAGACCCGGTCCCGGAAGAGGCGGACGTCGATCAGCGGTTCGTCCAGCCGGAGTTGGCGCCGCACGAACCAGACCAGGGCGAGCAGACCGAGGACGCCGACGACGGCCGCGTACAGGTCCGGCCCTTCCGCCGCCAGCCGCTTGACGGCGTAGACGCTCGCCAGGATCCCGCCGGCGGACGCGACGACACTCGGAACGTCGAGCCGGCCACCCGCGCCGTCCCCGCCCCGACCGCCCCGCACCTCACGCAACGTGACCGGCGCCAGCGCCAAAAACGCCACGACGACAGGCAAGTTGACCAGGAACACCGACCCCCACCAGAAGGCGCTCAGCAGCCACGCACCGACCACCGGCCCCACCGCGAACCCGGCGGCGAAGATCGCCGCGAAGATCCCGATCGCCCTCGACCGCTCCCGTGCGTCGGGGAACAGCTCACTCAGCACGGCCAGCGCCGAGGGCAGCAGTCCGGCCCCCGCCACCCCCGTCAACGCCCGGAAGAAGATGAGGAGTTCGGGCCCGGTCGAGAACGCCGCCCCCACGGACGCCGCCCCGAACACCCCGGCCCCCACCCGCAGCAGGCGCAGTCGCCCGTACCGGTCCCCGACGCTCCCGAAGGCGACGAGCAGCGAACCGACGGCGAACCCGTACGCGTCCAGGATCCACAGCGCCTGCCCGGCCGTCGGCGCCAGCGCCTCCGTGACCTTGGGCATCGCCAGAAACAGCACCGACCCGTCCATCGACACCAGCAGCACAGGTCCCAGCACCACGGCCAGACCCCACCAGGCCCGCGAACGGGCGGCCACATCAACAGAGTTCATGCGGACGACGGTGCCGTGCGCGCCGGCCCCGCAGCCATCCCCGCCTCATGGGTACACCTGACAGGGGCACCCTCCGCCCACCCCGCCGCGACTACGCTCGGCCCCATGGAACTGGAGACCCTCGGCACGTACCTCAGGACCCGCCGGGACCGCGTCACCCCGGCCGTCGCCGGACTGCGCGTGTACGGCACCGCCCGCCGGGTCCCGGGCCTGCGCCGGGAGGAGCTGGCGCAGCTCGCCGGGGTGAGCGCGGGCTACTACACGCGGCTGGAGCAGAACCAGGCGGGCACCGCGTCCGAGCAGGTCCTCGACGCGCTCGCCCGGGTCCTGCGGCTCACCCCCACCGAGGCGGCCCACCTCCACAACCTCGCCCGCAGGCAGGCGGGTTCACAGCACAGGCGCCTGACAGCCCCCGCCCCGGAGACGCCGCACCCCCGCGTCCTGGCCCTCCTCGCCTCCCTCGGCGACCGCACCCCCGCCGTGCTCCTCGGCCGCCGGGGAGACGTCCTCGCCTGGAACCGCGCCGGGCACGCGCTGACGGCCGAGCACGTCGACTTCGACGCCCCGGACGACCCCGTCCGACGGCCGTCCGTCCCACGGATGTTCTTCCTCGACCCCCTCACCCGGGACCTGCACCGCAATTGGTCCGATCTGGCCCGCGTCCACACCGCGTACCTCCGCCTCACCGCCGGCCGTCACCCCTCGGACGCCCGCCTCGCCGAACTGATCGGTGAACTCGCCATGCACAGCCGCGAGTTCGCGGCACTGTGGGCGGACGGCGAGGTGGCCGACTGCACGGTGGGCAGGATGCGGCTGCGTCACCCGACGGTCGGCGACCTCGACGTGGACTACCAGGTCTGGCTCCAACCGGAGAGCCCCGACCACCGGTTGGAGGTCTACACCCCCAACGACCCGTCATCCGCAGACGCGTTGCACCTCCTGGGCCTCAACCCCACCTCCGGCCCCGCACATCACCTCCGGCCCCGGACATGCAGATGCGCGTCCAGCGGATACGCGGGCGGCCGAGGGGGCAGCGTCCCTGCCATCCCGTACCCGCATTTCTCCGCGACCCGGCAGGACGCCGCGTTGTCCACCTGATGGATCAACTCCAGCCGCTCCAGCGCCCCGTACGAGTCGAACGCCCACTCCGTGAGGCCTCGCAGAGCGGCCGAGGCGACTCCACGCCCCCGCGCGGCGGCGGCCGTCCAGTAGCCGACCTCGGCGACGGCTGCGTCCGGATGCTTGAGGACGGCGTGGCCCAGCAGCCGTCCGTCCGGCCCGGCGACGGCGAACGCGAGCCGCCGCCCCGACGCCCGGCCCCGCTCCTGCTCCTCGATCCACCGCACGGCACCGGCCTCGTCCTCGACATCGAGGCTGGTCCAGTGCCGCAGTGCGGTGTCCTGCGCCACCGCGGCCAACGCCGGGGCGTCCGACAGCCGCCAGGGCCTCAGGGAGAGCGCGGAAGCCGGCCCCGGAGGGCCGGCTTCCAGCGGTATGACGATCTTGTCCATGTCAGCAGGGTAGACCCCGCACCCCTCTCAACCCCACTGCCGGCCTTCTCCCCTCACTCCCCCGTACCCGCACCGTCCGGCAGCTCAGCCACCTCCACCCCCCGAACCTGCGCCAACTCGTGCTTGAGCGCGGCGAGTTCCGCACCCCCGGCCATGTGATTGGTCAGCTCCTCAAGGCTCACCTCGCTGCGGTCGGCGCTCAACTCCAGTGTGCCCAGGCGCAGTACGCTGAAGTGGTCGCCCACCATGTAGGCGTGGTGGGGGTTGTGGGTGATGAAGATGACCCCGAGGCCACGGTCGCGCGCGGCGGCGATGTACTTGAGGACCACCCCGGACTGCTTCACTCCCAACGCGGCCGTCGGCTCGTCCAGGATCAGCACGCGCGCCCCGAAGTACACGGCCCGCGCGATGGCGACGCACTGCCGCTGACCGCCGGAGAGCGTGCCGATCGGCTGCTCAAGGTCGTCGAGGACGATCCCCATCTCGCGCAGCTCCTCGTCGGCGGTCCGCTTCATCCGCTCGATGTCCAACCGGCGTACCGGCCAGGGCCCTTTGGTCATCTCGGAGCCGAGGAAGAAGTTCCGCCACACCGGCATGAGGGGGACGGTCGCCAGGTCCTGGTACACGGTGGCGATGCCCCGGGCGAGCGCGTCGCGCGGCGTGGTGAAGCGGACCGCCTCGCCGTCCACGAGGAACTCGCCCTCGGTGTGCTGGTGGAGGCCGGAGACGATCTTGATCAGCGTGGACTTGCCGGCGCCGTTGTCCCCGAGGACGCAGGTCACTTTGCCGGGCCGCACGGCGAGTGAAACCCCGTGCAGGGCGCGGATGTTGCCGTACGCCTTGCCGGCGCCGCGGAGTTCGACGATCGCGCCGTCGCCGGGCGGGGTGTCCTGGAGGGTCGCCCCGTGTGTGCCTTCTGTCGTCATGGCAGTCACCTCCGGGTGGCCGTGCGCTGGATCCACAGGTTGATGAGGACGGCGCCGAGGAGCATGACGCCGAGGAACGCCTTGAACCAGTCGGGGTTCCAGCCGGCGTAGACGATGCCCTGCTGGACCATGCCGAACATGAACGCCCCGAACACCGGCCCGATCGCGGAGCCGGAGCCGCCGGTGAGCAGGCATCCGCCGATGACGGCCGCCGCGATGTAGATCAGCTCCTGTCCGACGCCCTCGCCCGACTGCACGGTGTTGAAGGAGAACAGGTTGTGCATGCCGATGAACCAGGCGCCGAACCCGACGGCCATGAACAGCGTGATCTTCGTGAAGCTGACGGGGACGCCGACCGCGCGGGCGGACTCCTTGTTGCCGCCGACCGCGAAGACCCAGTTGCCGTACTTGGTGCGCAGCAGGATCCAGGTGGCCAGCGCGGCGAAGACGAGCCACCACACGACGGTGACCTTGATCTCGACGTCCCCGAGGTGGAAGGAGGACGCGAAGACCTTGCGGGCCTGCTCGAAGCCGTCCATGTCGCTGATGTCGTCGGTCGCGACGTTGCCCGTGACCCATTTGGTGATCGCCAGGTTGGCGCCCTGGAGGATCAGGAACGTGCCGAGGGTGACGAGGAAGCTGGGCAGTCCGGTCCGGACGACCATCCAGCCGTTGAACGCGCCGATCGCCAGGGAGACGACGAGGGCGACGATCACACCGACCCAGATGTTCATGGTCAGTTGGTAGCTGAGCATGGACGCGGTGAGCGCGGAGGAGATGACCGCGACGCCGGAGGAGAGGTCGAACTCGCCGCCGATCATCAGCAGCGCGACCGGCAGGGCCATGATGCCGATGGTGGACGACTGGTAGAGGACCGTCGCCATCGAGCCGCCGTCCCGCACGGTCGGCGCGGTGATCAGGAAGAAGACGAACACCGCCGCCGCCCCGAGGAAGACCCCCACCTCGGGCCGGGCCAACCACCGCAGAAGCAGCGGGCGTCGCGCCGTCCGGCCGTCCTTCTGCGGGGCCGCCGGCGCGAGCCCTGCGGTACTCATCACCGCGTCCCCTTCGCCGCGTACTCGGCGACCTTCTCGACGTTGGTCCTGTCGACGAACGCGGGACCGGTCAGCACGGCCTGCTCGCCGCCGCCGCTGTAGTTGCCGTTGTTCTTGTAGAGCCACAGTCCGTCGACCGCCAAGTAGCCCTGGAGGTAGGGCTGTTGGTCGACGGCGAACTCGATGCTGCCGCTCTGGACCGCCTTGGCGAGTTCCTTGTTGAGGTCGAAGGTCGCGACCTTCGCCTTCGATCCCGCCTCGGCGACCGACTTGACGGCGGTCAGCGCGAACGGCGCACCGAGGGTGACGACCCGGTCGATCCCGGTGTCCTGGCGGAGTTTGGCGGTGATCGTCGACTGTACGGACGGCATGTCGGTGCCGTTGACGTTGAGGATCTCGGTGGTGCCCTTGAAGGTCTTCTTCAGCCCGTCGCAGCGCTGGGTCAGGCCCACGTTGCCCTGCTCCTGGATGACGCAGACGACCTTCTTCGCGCCGTCGGTGTTCAGCCGGCTGCCGAACGCCTCGCCCGCGACGGACTCGTCCTGCCCGAAGAATTCGAGGAGGCCGAGGCTCTTCCAGTCGCTGAGGCCGGAGTTGAGGCCGACGACGGGTATCCCGGCGGCCTTGGCCTTGGCGATGACGGTCTTCATCGCGTCGGGTTTGGCGAGGGTGACGGCGATGCCGTCGACCTTCTGGTCGATGCCGTTCTGCACCAGGTTCGCCTGGTTGCCGGCGACGGGGTCGTTGGAGTAGACGAGCTCGATGTTGTCCTTCTGCGCCGCGGCCTCGGCGCCCTTGCGGACGGTGTCCCAGAAGGTGTCGCCGGCGGCGGCGTGGGTGACGAAGGCGACCTTCATCCGGGGTGTGGTGGCCTTGCCCGCGGACGCGCCGGAGGAGGCGTCGTCCTCGGCCTTCTTGCCCCCGGAACTGCTGGAGCATCCGGCGACGGTCAGGGCCGCGGCGGCGGCGAGGGCCACGAGCGGGACGACTCTGCGGGAGCGGGCTGACGTTGCACTGACCATTTCCGGCACCTCACTGTGCGGGACGCTGCGCTGTTGGGACGGGATCCAATCCCTTGCCGAACCCGGTGTCAATACTTTGTCAAGACATCATTTCGATAACAGGTCCGAATGTAAGAACAAACCATTGACAGAGGAGACTGCCGGGACCTACACCTGAGGAACGCACACTCCGGAGCCGATCTCTACCCCCGAGGAGGTGCCTCGCATGCCGAAAACCGGTGAGCGGGCCCGCGCCGCGTCCGCCTCCGTGCTGGACGCCCTCCCGTTCACGCTGGACCGGAGCAGCCCCGTCCCGCTCTACCACCAGCTCGCCCAGCAGTTGGAGGCGGCGATCGAGCGCGGCGCGCTGGCCCCGGGCAACCTCCTCGGCAACGAGATCGACCTCTCCAGCCGCCTCGGACTCTCCCGCCCCACCGTCCGCCAGGGCATCCAGTCCCTCGTCGACAAGGGCCTCCTGGTCCGCCGCCGAGGCGTGGGCACCCAGGTCGTGCACAGCCAGGTGAGACGCCCCCTGGAGCTGAGCAGCCTGTACGACGACCTCACCACCGCGGGCCAGGCCCCCACCACGGTCGTCACCCGCAACGAGACGCTCCCCGCCCCCGCAAACATCGCCGCCGCCCTGTCCGTCCCCGAAGGCAGCGATGTCACCCACATCGAACGCCTCCGCGCGACCCACGGCCAGCCGGTCGCCTACCTCTCCAACTACCTCCCCCCGAACCTCCTCGACCTCTCCACCCCCCACCTCGAATCCACCGGCCTCTACACCATGTTCCGCACCGCCGGCATCACCCTCCACAGCGCCCACCAGACGATAGGCGCCCGCGCGGCAACTCCCGACGAGGCAAGGCTCCTTGAGGAGACGCCGGGAGCGGCACTCCTCACGATGCAGAGAACGGCGTACGACGACACGGGCCGGCCGGTGGAGTACGGGACGCACATCTACAGGGCGTCCCGGTACGCGTTCGACTTCCAGTTGCTGGTGCGGCCCTAGCTCTAGCGGGGGGCCATCCTCAACGCCCCGTCCATCCGAATCGTCTCCCCGTTCAAGTAGTCGTGGTCGACGATCGCGAGCGCCAACTTCGCATACTCCTGCGGCGAGGCGAACCGGTGCGGAAACGGCACCCCCGCCTCCAGCGACGTCCGGAACTCGTCCGAGACCGTCCCCATCATCGGCGTGTCCACGATCCCCGGCGCGATCGTGCACACCCGGATCCCGTACTGCGCGAGATCCCGCGCGGCGGGCAGCGTCAGCCCGACGACACCCCCTTTGGACGACGCGTAGGCGGCCTGCCCGACCTGCCCGTCGTACGCGGCGATGGACGCGGTGTTGACGATGACCCCCCGCTGCCCCCCGGCGTCCGCCGAGGTCGCGGCGATGGCCTCGGACGCGAGCGCGAGGACGTTGAACGTCCCGACGAGGTTGATCTGCACGACCTTCGCGTACAGCGCGAGATCGTGCACCCCCTTCCTGCCGAGGATCCGCATGGACGGTCCGATACCGGCGCAGTTGACGACGGTCCGCAGCGGCACCCCCGCCCCGGACGCGGCGGCGACGGCGGCGGCGACCTGCTCGGGGTCGGTGACGTCGGCGGCGACGTACGTCACCCCGGGCACCGAAGTCGCGCCGTCGATCCCGGACTTGAGGTCGACGGCGAACACCTGCGCACCGGCTTCGGCGAGCGCCTCGGCGGTCGCGGCGCCGAGCCCGGAGGCCCCGCCGGTGACGAGGGCGGCGGTGTGGGCGAGCTGCATCATCACTCCTTGCCGAGGACGGTGAGCGCACCGCCCTCGCTCCGGTCCAGCGCACGCGAGATGACCATGCGCTGGATCTGGTTCGTTCCTTCGAAGATCTGCATGACCTTGGCCTCGCGCATGTACCGCTCGACGGGGAAGTCCCGCGTGTAGCCGTACCCGCCGAGCACCTGCACCGCGTCCGTGGTCACCTTCATCGCGTTGTCCGTCGCGACGAGCTTGGCGATGGACGCCTCGCTGGTGAACGGCAGCCCCTGGTCCTTGAGGCGGGCCGCCGCCAGTGTCGTCGCGCGCGCGGACTCGACGGCGGCTCCCATGTCCGCGAGGACGAACGCGAGGCCCTGGTGCTCGATGATCGGCTTGCCGAACGTCTCCCGCTCGCGCGCGTAGCGCACGGCGTGGTCGAGGGCGCCCTGCGCGAGGCCGGTGGCGACGGCGGCGATCCCGAGGCGTCCGCAGTCCAGCGAGGCGAGCGCGATCCGCAGACCCTGCCCCTCCTCCCCGATCCGCCGGGCGGCCGGCACGCGGACGTCGTCGAACCGCATCGTCGCGGTCGCCGAGCCGGTCAGCCCCATCTTGCGCTCCGGCGGGTCGGCGCTGAGGCCCGGGGTGCCGGCGGGGACGAGGAAGCAGGTGATGCCGTGCGTGCGGTCCTCGGAGGTGCGTGCCATGACGGTGTAGAAGTCGGCGTAACCGCCGTGCGTCGTCCAGGCTTTGGCGCCGTTGATGACGTACGTGTCGCCGTCGCGCACCGCGCGCGTGCGCATCGCCGCCGGGTCGGAACCGGCGTGCGGCTCGGACAGGCAGTACGCGCCGAGCAGTTCCCCGCCGAGCAGCTCGGGCAGCCACTCGGTGCGCTGCTCCGCCGTCCCGAACCGGGCCAGCGGGAAGCAGGACAGGGCGTGGACGGAGATCCCGACGGCGACGCTCGACCAGACGGCGGCGACCTCTTCGAGGACCTGGAGATACACCTCGTACGGCTGTCCCGCCCCGCCGTCCTCCTCGGGGAACGGCAGGCCGAGCAGCCCGCTGCGGCCGAGCGTGCGGAAGACGTCCCGCGGGAACTCGGCCTCCGCCTCCGCGTCGGCGACACGCGGCGCCAGCTCCTTCGCGGCGAGCAGCCGCGTGAGCCGGACGAGTTCGAGGGCTTCCTCGGTCGGCAGGGCGCGAGTGGCGGGCACGGGGGCCTCCCCAGGACGAAAGTGATACTGGAACGAGTACCTGCGTATCATCAACAGTACGCGAACGCGGCATGCGGTAACAGCCCGACCGGTCTTTCTCCCGCTTACGACCGCACCGCGTGCACGATCAGCGACGCGAGCTGCTCGTACGCCTCCGCGTCCGTCATCCCCGTCCGCGCCTTCAGCTCCCCCTGCTGGATCCGCCCCATGGTCGCCGCGACCACTTCACCCACGAACCCCGCGTGCACATCCCTGAACGCGCCGTGCGTCACCCCGTCCGCGATGAGCTGCCGCACCCGCTCCGACGCCCAGCGCGTGTTCGCCTCGTACACCTCGCGGGCGGGCGGGAAATCGGCCACGTCGTCGAGGAAGCGGCGCGAGAGGGGACGCAGCTGCTCGGCGACGGCCGTCAGGTACACCCGCACCCGGTCGGCCGGGTCGGCGGTCTGCGCGACCCGCTTCTCGACGGCCTCGGTCGCACCCCGGAAGTAGTGCTTCACGGCCTCGACGACCAACCCCTGTTTGCTGCGCGCCAGTTGGTACAGGGTCGTCTTGGAGCACCGCAGCCGCTCCGCGAGGCCGTCCAGCGTGAGGTCGGCGAACCCTTCCGCCGTGACCAGTGCGACGAGACGTTCCAGCAGGTCCGCCTGGCGGGCGGTGCGGCGAGCGGAGGGCATGATCTCAGCCTAGTCCAGAAGTGACCGGCGGGTAGGTAACGGGCGGCGGACCGTTTCCGCGCCGCCACCGGGCAGGCGTCGGCCCCCGATCCGCCCCGCATGCGCCCCATTGATAACACCCGTACACATATATAACCTGCGTCTCAGGACATAGACGGCCGCCCCTCGTGAAGGAACCTCGACATGCCCCAGCCCGTCGTCACCCGCTACTCCGTGCACCCCGTCGCGGGCCGCGACTCGATGCTCCTGAACCTGTCCGGCGCCCACGCCCCCTTCTTCACCCGCAACGTCCTGGTCGTCGAGGACTCCGCCGGCCGCGTCGGCCTCGGCGAGGTCCCGGGCGGCGAGGCCATCACCCGCACCCTGCGCGACGCCGAACACCTCGTCGTGGGCAGCGCACCCGGCGATCACAAGCGGGTCCTGCGGGAGGTGTCGCGGACGTTCGCCGGACGGGACGCGCACGGCAGGGGTGAGCAGACCTTCGACCTGCGGACGACCGTCCACGCCGTCACGGCGATCGAGTCGGCGCTCCTGGATCTCCTGGGCCAGCACCTGGAGGTGCCCGTCGCGGCCCTCCTCGGCGACGGCAAGCAGCGGGACGCCGTCCGCGTCCTCGGGTACCTCTTCCACGTCGGCGACCCGGACCGCACCGACCTGCCGTACGTCCGCGAGCCCGACGCCGACGTCGAGTGGTACCGCGTCCGCCGCGAGGAGGCGCTCACGCCGGAGCAGATCGTGCGACAGGCCGAGGCGGCGTACGAGCGGTACGGGTTCCGGGACTTCAAGCTGAAGGGGGGCGTGCTGGCGGGGGCGGAGGAGGTCGAGGCCGTCCGCGCGCTCAAGGAACGCTTCCCCGATGCGCGGATCACGCTCGACCCCAACGGCGCCTGGTCGCTGGCGGAGGCGGTCGAACTGTGCCGTCCGCTGCGTGACACCCTCGCCTACGCCGAGGATCCGTGCGGCGCCGAGGACGGTTTCTCCGGGCGGGAGATCCTCGCGGAGTTCCGCCGGGCGACGGGGCTGCCGACGGCCACGAACATGATCGCCACCGACTGGCGCCAGCTCACGCACGCGCTCGCCCTCGGCTCCGTCGACATCCCGCTGGCCGACCCGCACTTCTGGACGATGTCCGGCTCGGTCCGCGTCGCCCAGCTGTGCAACTCCCTCGGCCTGACCTGGGGTTGCCACTCCAACAACCACTTCGACATCTCGCTCGCGATGATGGCCCACTGCGGCGCCGCCGCGCCCGGCGCGTACAACGCCCTGGACACGCACTGGATCTGGCAGGAGGGGCTGGAGCGGCTCACCGTCGAGCCGCCGCGCATCGTCGCCGGGGAGGTCGCGGTGAGCGACGCGCCCGGTCTCGGCGTCACGCTCGACCGGGAGCGACTGGCGTCCGCCGAGGCGCTGTACGCGGAGCACGGGCTGTCGGGGCGCGACGACGCCGTCGGGATGCGGTACTTGGTGCCGGGCTGGACCTTCGACGCGAAACGCCCTTGCCTGGTGCGGAGTTGAGCAACTCGGCGGGGTGCGCGGGGGGTTCGTCAACTGCGGTGGCCCGGGCCGGACTTCACGGCGGAGGGGAACTGCCCTGTACGCGTGCCAAGATGATGTTCCGCAAGTCATCCCGTGCCCGGCTCCTTCGTGCAGCCGACCGCCAGGACGGAGCCCGCCCATGACCGCCCCCGA
Source organism: Streptomyces sp. S6 (assembly GCF_054880855.1). NCBI lineage: Bacteria > Bacillati > Actinomycetota > Actinomycetes > Kitasatosporales > Streptomycetaceae > Streptomyces > Streptomyces sp. S6. Next base: position 32,900 of record NZ_JBTYMC010000032.1, read on the forward strand.
TCCCGTCGCGCGCCCGCCGAAGATCGACACGAGCCGTCCGCATCCGGCGCGGATGTACGACTACTTCCTCGGCGGCAAGGACAACTACCCCGTCGACCAGGAGGCCGCCGAACGCTTCATCGCGCTGGCCCCCGAGGTGCGGGTCGCCGTCCGCGCGAACCGTGCCTTCATGCGGCGCGCGGTGCGGTACGTGGTCGGCGAGGGCGGCGTCCGGCAGATCCTGGACATCGGCACCGGCCTGCCCACCGAGCCGAACGTCCACCAGATCGCCCGCGAGATCGCGCCGGAGACCCGTGTCGCGTACGTCGACAACGACCCCATCGTCGGCACCCACTCCATGGCCCTCCTGGACGACGACGCGGGCATCTCCGTCGTCCTCGCCGACCTGCGCGACCCCCGGGCGATCCTGGACCACCCGGACGTCCGCAAGGTCATCGACCTGAACGAGCCGGTGGCCCTCCTCCTCGTCGCCGTCCTCCACTTCATCAAGGACGACGAGAACCCGGCCACCCTCATGACGACCCTCCTGGACGCCCTCCCCACCGGCTCCTACCTGGTCCTCAGCCACGCCACGGTCGACTTCCACGAGGACGGCCGCGAGGACGCCGTCGCGATCTACAAAAAAGCCTCAGCCACCATGAACCCCCGCCCCCACGCCGAGATCCTCACCTTCTTCGACAACCTCACCCTCCTGCCCCCCGGCCTGGTCACAGTCCCGGCCTGGCACCCCGACGAGCCCCCGACCCCGGGCCTGCCGCCGATCGGGTTCTACGGGGGTGTGGGGCGCAAGGACGCGTAGGCGGCGGGGTGGGAGCGGGACCCGGGCGCGGGGGCAAAGCCCCGGGGTCGGGAGCGGGGCCCCGGAAGAGGCGGCGAAGCCCTGCACCCGCAGCCGACGGACCGGGCCCGGAGGCGAAAGCCGCACTCGAAAGGGACGGTCCCGGACGTGAGAGCACAAGGCCGGACACGTAGCCGACGAACCGAACGTGCAGGGCGGAGCCTTGCACACGGAGAGGACAACCCCGACGCACAGCTTGCGACCTGAACACGGGAGTGGCGGCCCCGACACGGGGCGGAGTCCTGGGCGTGAGGGCCGGTGCCCGAACGCGAGCGCGGGTACCCGGAGGAGCGGGCGAAGCCTCAGAGTCGGGAGCGGGGACCCGGACGCGGGGGCGAAGCCCTGCACGCGCAGCCGACGGACCGGGCCGGGAGGCGAAAGCCTGCACTCGGAGTGTGAGGGCGGTGGCCCGCTACAGGCGTCGTTCCCACGTCTGCCCGACCAGATCGCGCCCGAAGCTGTGGTGCGGTTCCTCCGCGACGAGGGTGAAGCCCTGTTTCTGGTAGACGCGCCGGGCGGAGTCGAGGACGTCGTTGGTCCACAGGGTGATCGCCTCGTACCCGGTGTCCCGCGCGTACGCCAGGCACTCCTCGACGAGCCGCGCCCCCAGCCCGAGCCCACGCGCCCGGGGGTCGACGAGCAGGAGGCGCAGCTTCGCCGTACGGTCGTCCGCGCGCACGCAGAAGACGCAGCCGGCCCGCACGCCGTCGACCTCCGCGATCCACGCGGCCCGCGCACCGGGGTCCTCGGTGTAGTCGGCGACGATCCGGGCGACGAACGCCTCGAAGGAGACGTCCCACCCGAACTCCCGGGTGTAGAACTCGCCGTGCGCCATCACGACCCACCCCAGGTCCCCGGCCCGCCCCAGCGTCCGCACGACCACCTCACGCTCCGCCATCCCCTGCTCCTCCCACCCACTGAAACGACCGTTTCAGTAAACTATTCCAGTGACCGACCCAGAGGCCAACCCCTCCGCCCGCCGCCAGGAACTCCTCGAAGCGGCCTACGCCCACGCCCTGCGAGGCGGCCTCGGCCGGCTCTCACTGCGCCCGCTCGCGCAGGAGATCCACTCCAGCCCGCGCGTCCTGCTCTACCTGTTCGGCAGCAAGGACGGCCTGATCCGCGCCCTGCTCGCGCACGCCAGGGCCGAGGAACTCGCCCACCTGGAACGGCTGGCGCACAACACCCCCGCAGATCTCCGCACCACCGCCCTGAACCTGTGGCACTGGCTCTCGGCGGACGCCCACCGCAGCCTCCTCACCCTCTGGCTGGAGAGCTACTCCCACTCCCTCACCGACCCCGACGGCCCCTGGTCCGACTTCGCCCGCACAACAGTCACCGACTGGCTCACCCTCCTCTCCACCGCCCAGCCCCCCGCCCCCCTCCCCGACCGCACCCTCACCCTCGCCGTCCTCCGCGGCGCCCTCCTGGACCTCCTCGCAACAGGCGACACGGCGCGCGTCACGGAGGCGGTCCACCGTCATCTGTCCGCACCCGCGGAAGACACCACGCGGGAAGTCTCCCCGTGACCTCGTGCATCCGCCGGTCATGCCGCTGCCGACGAGCGGCGCCCGCGCCGGGGCACCCCGCGCAGCACGCGACCCTCTCCTGACCCACGTCCTGACCCTGGAGCCCGGCGTGCGGCACCTCAACCACATCATCGGGGACCGCACCCGGACCGTGGCCGGGGAACTCGTGATCCGCCTGGTCATCGACCTGGGGGGCGCCGTCGGTGTGAGCCGTGCGTGAGGAGTGAGAACAGCTCAGCCCTTTCGGGTGTATCCGGGCGCGAATCCCCTGCCGGCGAATGTTCAGGTGTGCTGTCCTGGCTTCGCTTCTCGCGACACGGGACGCGAACAGGAGCACCGAGCAGGAAGGGACTTTCGTGCGCCACACAGAACGCGCCGGAAAATGGCTCGCCACCGCTCTCAGCGCCGCCGCGCTGCTGCTTGCACCGCACCCGGCCCACGCCGACGCCCGGTCCGAACGCCTCCGGCCGCTCACCGGAAGCACCCTGAATCTGCACCAGTGCGTGTACGTGCCCGCGTCGGGCGCCGACTACTTCACGACGGTGGTGCCCAGCAGGGACGGCCGTTTCACGGCCGCGACGAACACCGCCGGAGCAGCGGATCGGGACGTGTCCTGCGGCGGCGGGGACGGGAACTACGCCACGGTCCGCCCCTGGTCCGCCCTCCAGTCGCTCGACCTGGGCGCCGGGCGGTACCTGAATCTGCACCAGTGCGTGTACTACTCCGACCTCCAGCACGATCACCTCACCGTGATCGTCTCGCGCGGGGGCGGCGAGTTCAGCAGCGGAACGAACGTGGCGGACACTCCCGACACCGCCGCCAGGTGCGGCCCCGGCCGGGGTGACTACCAGCTCGTTCCGCTCCTGTCCGACGTCATCGCCCTCGACCTCACCGCCGGCCGCTACGTGAACCTCCAGCAGTGCCAGTACTACTACGGCACCTTCGCCGACCACTTCACCACCGTCGTACCCACCCGACGCGACGGCCGGTTCGCGACCGGCACCAAGGTGTCCGCCACCGCCGACACGAGCCCGACCTGCGGTGGCGGCGACGGAAACTACACCCTCATCCCTCTCCTGTCGGGCACCAAGGCCCTTTCCCGCACCTGACCCCGAGCCCACGACACAGCGGAAGCCGCCCCCTCAAAATCGAGAGAGCGGCTTCCGACTTCTCCAGTCGGGACGACAGGATTTGAACCTGCGACCCCTTGACCCCCAGTCAAGTGCGCTACCAAGCTGCGCCACGTCCCGATGCGGACCCATAAGTATGCGGTCGCGCGAACAGAACTGTACCCCACGGGAAGCGGGCCGGCGGAGGCGGGAGAATCGGGGGTATGGCGGGAGTGGAGCGGGACAGGGACGGGGCGGGGCGGGCGCGGAGTGCGCGGCCGAGGGACGGGCTGGGGAGGCCCTTGGCTTATGGGGCCGTGGGGGTGGACAGGCAGCCCGAGGGGGTGGTGCGGGGGCCGGCGGAGACCGTCGGACAGGCGCAGTCGCTGCTCGACGCCGGTCGGCCGTTCCACGCGCACGAGGTGTTCGAGGACGCCTGGAAGACCGGCCCCGAGGAGGAGCGCCCCCTGTGGCGGGGGCTCGCGCAACTCGCCGTCGGGCTGACGCACGCGGCCCGGGGGAACCCGACCGGCGGGGTACGGCTGCTGCGGCGCGGTGCGGAGGTGGTCGGGGCGTGGTCGGGGCCGTCGTACGGGATGGATCTCGCCGGGGTGGTGCGGTGGGCCCGGGACCTCGCGGACGAGGTCGAGGCGGACGGCCGCCCCGTGGAACCGGCGGCACGGGCACCCCGACTGACCTCGGCCCGCCCCACCTCCCCCTGACCGACCCCACCACGCCGCCCCTGATGCTCCTATTGCCTGTCAAGCGGCTTGGAGCCAGTTGCGGTAGGTGTGGGCGAGGTCGTCGTCTCGGCGGATTCCGCGTTCGAGGGCGGAGATGGCGGTCGGCCAGAG
>NZ_JBTYMC010000033.1:0-37191 GCF_054880855.1 Streptomyces sp. S6
GGTTATAGCGTGAGGGAAACGCCCGGTTACATTCCGAACCCGGAAGCTAAGCCTCACAGCGCCGATGGTACTGCAGGGGGGACCCTGTGGGAGAGTAGGACGCCGCCGAACTCCTTTTAGAGCTCTGGCTCTTGGGCACACAAGCCCAAGAGCCAGAGCTTTTTTGCGTTGAGGTAGGGTCAGGGGGCATCATTGGCTCATTTTCCTCTGGAGGCCCCCGGGTGGAGGTCCAGGAGACCCGTGTCCAGACTGACCGGGTCCTCACCATCCCGAACATCCTCAGCATGGCCCGCCTGGTCGGCGTGCCGATCTTTCTGTGGCTGATCCTCAGGCCCGAGTTCGGGGGGCCGAAGAGTGACGGCTGGGCGTTTCTGATTCTCGCGCTGAGTGGCATCAGCGACTATCTGGACGGCAAGCTCGCCCGGAAGTGGAACCAGGTCAGCAGCCTCGGCCGGCTGCTCGATCCGGCCGCTGACCGGCTGTACATCATTTCGACGCTCGTCGGCCTCACCTGGCGCGAGATTCTGCCGCTCTGGTTGACGGCTGTACTTGTCGCGCGAGAACTGGTTCTCCTGGTGATGGTGGGCATCCTCAGGCGACACGGCTATCCGCCGCCGCAGGTGAACTACCTGGGGAAGGCGGCGACCTTCAACCTCATGTACGCCTTTCCGCTGCTGTTGCTCAGTGGCGGAGACACCTGGCTCGCGTCACTCGCCAAGATTTTCGGCTGGGCGTTCGCAGGTTGGGGTACAACGCTCTATTGGTGGGCAGGAGTCCTCTACGTGGTGCAGGTCCGCCGCCTGATCCGTGCGGACGCCATGGCCGACTGAGTCCGTCGATCGGCGCCAGCGGAGGCTCGATGGCCCGCGGCGGAAAAGTGCGGGACAATCTGGACGGGTGAAGTCGGCTAGACCGTCGTCTCTCAAGGAGGACGCTTCCGACATGAAGGCCGTCGTGATGGCCGGAGGCGAAGGCACACGCCTTCGCCCCATGACCTCAAGCATGCCCAAGCCGCTCCTGCCTGTGGCCAACAGGCCGATCATGGAGCACGTTCTGCGGCTGCTCAAAAGGCATGGTCTCAACGAGACCGTCGTTACCGTCCAGTTCTTGGCATCGTTGGTCAAGAACTACTTCGGTGACGGTGAAGAGCTCGGAATGGAGCTCAGTTATGCCAACGAGGAGAAGCCACTCGGTACCGCCGGAAGCGTCAAGAACGCCGAAGCGGCGTTGAAGGACGATGCTTTCCTCGTCATCTCCGGCGATGCGCTGACCGACTTCGACCTCACCGACCTCATCACCTTCCACAAGGAGAAGGGGGCGCTGGTCACGGTCTGCCTGACCAGAGTCCCCAACCCGCTGGAATTCGGCATCACGATTGTCGACGAAGAGGGGAAGGTCGAGCGGTTCCTCGAAAAGCCGACCTGGGGACAGGTCTTCTCCGACACCGTGAACACCGGTATCTACGTCATGGAGCCCGAGGTCTTCGACTACGTCGAGGCCGATGTTCCGGTGGACTGGTCCGGTGACGTCTTCCCGCAGCTCATGAAGGAGGGCAAGCCGATCTACGGCTATGTCGCCGAGGGTTACTGGGAGGACGTCGGGACGCACGAGAGTTACGTGAAGGCCCAGGCCGACGTGCTCGAAGGCAAGGTCGACGTCGAGATCGACGGATTCGAGATCTCGCCCGGCGTCTGGGTCGCGGAAGGCGCCGATGTGCATGCGGACGCCGTGCTGCGCGGGCCGCTGTACATCGGGGACTACGCCAAGGTCGAGGCCGGGGCGGAGATTCGGGAGCACACGGTCGTCGGCTCGAATGTCGTCGTCAAGAGCGGGGCTTTTCTGCACAAGGCGGTGGTGCACGACAACGTGTATGTCGGGCAGCAGAGCAATCTGCGGGGCTGTGTCGTCGGGAAGAACACCGACATCATGCGGGCCGCGCGGATCGAGGACGGCGCGGTCATCGGGGACGAGTGTCTGATCGGCGAGGAGTCGATCGTCCAGGGGAACGTGCGGGTCTATCCGTTCAAGACGATCGAGGCCGGCGCGTTCGTCAACACCTCGGTGATCTGGGAGTCGCGCAGTCAGGCGCATCTCTTCGGGGCCCGCGGGGTGTCGGGGATCCTGAACGTCGAGATCACTCCGGAGCTGGCTGTGCGGCTGGCGGGGGCCTATGCGACGACCCTGAAGAAGGGGGCGACGGTCACCACGGCCCGTGATCACTCGCGTGGTGCGCGGGCGCTCAAGCGGGCGGTGATCTCCGCGCTCCAGGCCAGCGCCATCGACGTGCGGGACCTGGAGAACGTGCCGCTTCCCGTGGCCCGGCAGCAGACCGCGCGGGGGAGTGCGGGCGGGATCATGATCCGGACGTCGCCCGGGGTGCCGGACTCGGTGGACATCATGTTCTTCGACGGGCAGGGCGCCGATCTGTCGCAGGCGAGCCAGCGGAAGCTGGACCGGGTGTTCGCGCGGCAGGAGTACCGGCGGGCGTTCCCCGGGGAGATCGGGGATCTGCACTTCCCGGCGAGCGTGTTCGACTCGTACACCGGGTCGTTGCTGCGGAACGTCGACACGTCCGGGATCTCGGAGTCCGGGCTGAAGGTCGTCGTGGACGCGTCGAACGGGAGCGCCGGGCTCGTCCTGCCCAGTCTGCTGGGGAAGCTCGGGGTGGACTCGCTGACGATCAACCCGGGGCTCGACGAGTCGCGGCCGACCGAGACGGGGGACGTCCGCCGGAACGGGCTGGTGCGGCTCGGGGAGATCGTGGCCTCGTCGCGGGCCGCGTTCGGGGTGCGGTTCGACCCTGTCGGCGAGCGGCTGTCCCTCGTGGACGAGAAGGGGCGGATCATCGAGGACGACCGGGCGCTGCTGGTGATGCTCGACCTGGTGGCCGCCGAGCGGCGCAGCGGGCGGGTGGCGCTGCCGGTGACGACGACGCGGATCGCCGAGCAGGTGGCGGCGTACCACGGCACGCAGGTCGAGTGGACGACGACGTCGCCGGACGACCTGACGCGGGTCGGGCGGGACGAGTCGACGATCTTCGGCGGGGACGGCAAGGGCGGTTTCATCGTCCCCGAGTTCAGCGGGGTGTTCGACGGGACCGCCGCGTTCGTACGACTGATCGGACTTGTGGCCAGGACTCAACTGACACTCAGTCAAATAGATGCCCGGATTCCTCGGGCGCACGTCCTCAAACGCGATGTGGCGACCCCGTGGGCCGTGAAGGGGCTCGTGATGCGGCGGGTCGTCGAAGAGGCCGGAGAGCGCTTCGTGGACACCACGGACGGTGTGCGGGTGGTGGAGACGGACGGGCGCTGGGTGATGGTCCTGCCCGATCCGGCCGAGGCGGTCACCCATCTGTGGGCCGAGGGCCCGGACGACGCCTCAGCGCAGGCCCTGCTGGACGAGTGGTCGTCGGTGGTGGACGGCGCCGGGCGCTGAGCGCCGTCAGCTGAAACCGCTCCGCACGCGCGCGTGCCGGACAACTGTCCCCGAGGGGGCCTGTCCGGCACGCCGGTGGGGTCGTTCGGAAGCAGCCCCCGCGACGTGCGACGATGTGCGGCATGCCGCAGCAGCCCCCCGTTCGGAGCACACCCGCGCGCGCGTCGCGTCCGGACGCCTCCATGTCGCTGCTCACCAACGTCATGGACCACAGCCTCGACGAGGGTTACGCCGAGGCGGCCGAGCGCAAGCGGGCCGAGGGGACCGGCGTTCTTCCCAAGCCGCTGCGGGCCAAACTCGGGCTCGCCGCAGGGCTGGTGCTCGCGGCACTCGTCGTGACCGTGGGCGCCGCCCAGGCGCGGGTGTCGGCCCCTGTCGTCGCCAAGGAGCGCCAGGAGCTGATCGACCGGATCGACCGGGAGACCGAGTCGGCCGACAAGCTGGAGAAGTCCGTGGACGCCCTCCGGGACGACGTCGGCGCCCGGCAGCGGCAGGCCCTGGAAAACAGCGGCGGCAGCGGTCAGGCGGATCTTGTCGGGATCCTCTCGGGAGCGGTCGCGGTGCACGGGCCCGGCGTCAAGCTCGTCGTCGACGACGCGAAGGAAGCGACCACCGGCGGCAACGGCAACCCGCGCGAGACGTCCGGTTTCTCGGACACCGGGCGGCTGCGCGACCGGGACATGCAGCGGGTCGTCAACGGCCTGTGGGAGTCCGGCGCGGAGGCCGTCTCCGTCAACGGGCAGCGGCTGACGGCGCTGTCGGCGATCAGGGCCGCGGGGGCCGCCATACTGGTCGACAACAAGCCTCTGGTGCCGCCGTACACGGTCCTCGCCGTGGGGGACGGGGACAAGCTGAGCACCCGGTTCCAGAACAGCGCGGACGGGCTGTATCTGAACGCTCTCCAGGAGAACTACGGCATTCGGACGGCCATCTCCACGGAGCAGGACCTGCGGTTGCCGGCCGCGCCGAGTGTGATCGTCCGAACCGCACAGCCGAGAAGTGAGAAGGGCACATCGTGATCGCCGTACTGGGCCTCGTCGTGGGAGTCGTGGCCGGCCTGTTGGTCCGGCCCGAGGTTCCGGCGGCCGTCGAGCCGTATCTGCCGATCGCCGTGGTGGCGGCGCTGGACGCCGTCTTCGGCGGGCTGCGGGCCATGCTGGACGGCATCTTCGACGACAAGGTCTTCGTGGTGTCGTTCCTGTCGAACGTGGTCGTCGCCGCGCTGATCGTGTTCCTGGGCGACAAGCTGGGTGTGGGCGCCCAGTTGTCGACGGGTGTCGTGGTGGTCCTCGGTATCCGGATCTTCTCGAACGCCGCCGCGATCCGCCGGCACGTCTTCCGGGCGTGACGCCGATGAACGAAGAAGGCCGCACGCCCGGACACGGGCTGCGCAGGGAACTGCCGCAGGAGGTCGAGGCGGCGCCCGCGCGGGAGGCCGCCGAGCCGTCCCCCGAGCCGGGGCTGACCGGCCGTCAGAGGCTGGTGCAGGGACTGTGGCCGCCGCGGGTGACGCGCGCCCAGCTCATCGTCGCGCTGCTGCTGTTCGGCCTCGGCTTCGGGCTGGCCGTGCAGGTCGCCTCCAACAGCGACAGTGACAACGCGCTGCGGGGGGCACGCCAGGAGGACCTCGTACGGATCCTCGATGAACTGGACGACCGCAGTCAGCGTCTTGAGGACGAGAAGACCGGGCTCGACAAGCAGCGTCAGGAGCTGGAGAACAGTTCCGACCAGGCCGAGGAGGCCCGGAAGCAGACGATCGAGAAGGAGAGGCAACTCGGCATCCTCGCGGGCACGGTGGCGGCCCAGGGGCCGGGTATCACGATGACCATCGACGACACGAAGAGGACGGTCGAGGCGGACATGCTGCTCGACGCGATCCAGGAGCTGCGCGCGGCCGGCGCGGAGGCGATCCAGGTGAACGGCGTGCGCGTCGTCGCCGGGACGTACTTCACGGACGGCGACAAGGGAGTGAGCGTGGACGGGAACCAGATCCGCACTCCCTATCGTTTCCAGGTCATCGGCAAGTCCGAGGATCTGGAACCGGCGCTCAACATCCCGGGAGGTGTGGTGCAGACCCTGGAGAAGGAGCAGGCCACCGTCACTGTGGAGCGATCCGACAAGATCGTCGTGGACGCCTTGCGGGCGGCGAAGCAGCCTGACTACGCTCGGTCGTCGGCCCGGTGAACCGGGGGTGCATGGGGGTCGTCCGGCGGGGGCATGAGGTTGCGGGGGGTCGGCGCACCGATCGGGTGGTCGGTGGTGGAAACTGTCTGGTGGATACGGACGTTGTGAAGGTGTCCGGGTCGGCCGGTCTATTGAGTCAGGGTTCGTCCTGCCCCACGGGCGGGTCTGTTTCGGTCAAGGGGAATCGCCCGTGAAGTTGTTTGCGAAGTTGTTCGGCAAGAGCGCGCGAGGAGAGGGCGGCGAGAACGCCACCGCTCGTCATCGCGCACAGCCAGGTGACGAAGGCCAGCGTCCGCTGTTCCGTGACCAGGTGGCGGGGGGTGACATCCCCGGAGGCCAGGGCGCGGCGTCTGTTGACCCTGCGCAGTCCGGCGACATAGGTTTCGGACAGCCGTCAGCCTCAAGTGCAGGTGGAGGGTTTGCCCCCATGTCGTCCCCGGTCTGTCAGAGGTGCGGCAACCGCAACGCGGAGAACAGCCGTTTCTGCTCCAACTGCGGTGCTCCGCTGCGTCCGGGCGTGACGCCCGAGCGCGCGTCGGAGACGACCTCCACCATCTCCATCTCCGGCCTGGAGGCGTACGACTCCGAGGTCACCGGCCAGACGGCGCTCCCGGCGCTGTCCCCGGAGGCCCAGGCCGCGGTCGAGGCGCTGCCGCTGGGTTCGGCCCTGCTGGTGGTCCGCCGGGGCCCCAACTCGGGCAGCCGCTTCCTCCTGGACGGCGACCTGACGACGGCAGGCCGGCACCCGCAGAGCGACATCTTCCTGGACGACGTGACGGTCTCGCGCCGGCACGTGGAGTTCCGCCGGGGTGCGGACGGCACGTTCAAGGTCGCGGACGTCGGCAGTCTCAACGGCACCTACGTCAACCGTGAGCGGATCGACGAGGTCGCGCTGAACAACGGCGACGAGGTGCAGATCGGCAAGTACCGCCTGGTCTTCTACGCGAGCCAGCGCGGTTACTGACCCGCCCCGGACTCGTCCGGGGATTTCCCAGGGAAGGTCCATGCTGAGAACACCGAGGGGCGGTGCCGGAGACGGCACCGCCGCCACGGAGGCCGGGCCGATGAGCATCGGCGCCGTGCTGACCGTGCTGCGGGACGAATTCCCCGAAGTCACCGTCTCCAAGATCCGTTTCCTGGAGTCGGAAGGGCTCGTCGAGCCCGAGCGGACCCCCTCGGGGTACCGCAAGTTCAGTCCGCTGGACGTCGAGCGGCTCGCCCGCATCCTGCGGCTCCAGCGGGACCACTACCTGCCCCTCAAGGTCATCCGGGAGCATCTGGAGGCCCTGGAGCGCGGTGAGGCCGTCCCGTTGCCGACCGTGGGCAGGCAGCGGGACGGAGAACCCGTCCCGGATCCCGCCGACACCCCCACCGTCGCCCGCATCGGCCGCGCCGAGCTGCTGGCCGCGGCCGGCATCGAGGAGCGGGAACTCGCCGAGTGGGAGTCCTACGGCCTCGTCGTCCCCCTGGCGGACGGCGTGTACGACGCCGAGACGGCCACCGTCGCCGCGCTCGTCGTCGAACTCGGGCGCTTCGGCATCGAGCCGCGACACCTTCGGGTGATGAAGGCGGCGGCCGATCGTGAGGCCGGTCTCGTCGACCAGGTGGTCGCCCCGCTGAAGCTCCACCGCAACCCGCAGACGCGCGCGCACGCGCAGGCCCGTGCGAAGGAGCTGGCCGGGCTGACGGTCCGGCTGCACTCCGCGCTCGTGCAGACCGCTCTCGGGGTGCGGCTGCCCTGACACGGGGCGTTCGCCCTGGGCGGATCGGCCGTCCGGTAGGGGCCCGACTACCCAAACGTCCCGGGCACGGCCTAGGGTTGCTGTGTGAACGAGCTCGATGTCGTAGGTGTCCGGGTGGAAATGCCCTCCAACCAACCGATCGTGCTCCTGCGTGAAGTGGGAGGCGACCGGTACCTCCCCATCTGGATCGGGCCCGGGGAGGCGACCGCGATCGCCTTCGCCCAGCAGGGCATGGCCCCCGCCCGGCCGCTCACCCACGACCTGTTCAAGGACGTGCTGGAGGCCGTCGGCCAGGAGCTGACCGAAGTGCGGATCACGGACCTCAGGGAGGGCGTCTTCTACGCCGAGCTGGTCTTCGCCAGCGGCGTCGAGGTCAGCGCCCGCCCCTCCGACGCCATAGCGCTCGCCCTGCGCACCGGCACGCCGATCTACGGCAGCGACACGGTGCTCGAAGACGCGGGCATCGCCATCCCGGACGAGCAGGAGGACGAGGTGGAGAAGTTCCGCGAGTTCCTCGACCAGATCTCGCCCGAGGACTTCGGCACCAGCAATCAGTGACGCCCGTTCGCCGGACACCCGTCGGTGACGATGTCGTCTCGGTTCGGCAATTGCCAGTGGCCAGTGAGAGCGTCCTACGGGATCGCCTCAGCGCATTCGGCTAGCCTTTCCCCGCGGTGGGGTACGGGAAACCACTCACAGGGTGATTATCACTCGGCGTGCCGAGTGTGGCGATCGTTGACGCACCCCTGGTGACTGCCTACCGTCGAGAAGGCAGGTCAAGGACGGAGGTCGGCGTGAGCATCAGCGGCGACGGTACGGCTGGGGGAGCCCCCGGACGAGGGTTCGGGGGAAACGGCCCGTACCGGCTTCACGGCAGCGCGCCCGATCACGCTCCTCGGCGCCCGGCGGCCGTGCCGAGCAGCAGCGAGGGGGCGGCGGCGATGACGTCCGAGGAGATCGGCTACCGGGGCCCGACGGCCTGTGCGGCGGCCGGGATCACCTATCGGCAACTGGACTACTGGGCGCGCACCGGGCTCGTCGAGCCGAGTGTGCGCGCGGCCTACGGGTCGGGGACCCAGCGCCTCTACAGCTTCCGGGACGTCGTCGTCCTGAAGATCGTGAAGCGCTTCCTCGACACGGGCGTGTCGCTCCAGAACATCCGGGGCGCGGTGCTGCATCTGAGGGAGCGCGGCTTCCGGGACCTGGAGCGGATGACGCTCATGAGCGACGGCGCGACGGTGTACGAGTGCACCTCGCCGGACGAGGTCCACGCGCTGCTCCAGGGCGGCCAGGGGGTCTTCGGGATCGCCGTCGGCGTGGTCTGGCGGGACGTCGAGGGCGCGCTGTCGCAGCTGCACGGCGAGCGGGTCGACACCGGTGAGACGCTGGTCGGGAACAATCCCTCGGACGAGCTCGCGAGGCGGCGGCACAAGGCCGTCTGACGGCTGCACCGGGGCCTTCGGGCGCGTGTTCGGTGCTGTTGTCAGTGGTGTGGTGCAGCATCGGAGACGTGAGAAACGCGCCGACGGTCCTGCATCTCGACATGGACGCCTTCTACGCCTCGGTGGAGCAGGCGGCCAAGCCGAGTCTGCGCGGCAAGGCGGTCGTCGTGGGCGGGCTCGGGCCGCGCGGCGTGGTGGCGACCGCGTCGTACGAGGCGCGGGTGTTCGGGGTGCACTCGGCGATGCCCATGGCGCAGGCGCGCAGGCTCGCGCCGAACGCCGCGTACCTGATCCCGCGGTTCGGGGTCTACCGGGCGGTCAGCGAGCAGGTGATGGCGCTGCTGCGGGCGCTGTCGCCGCTGGTGGAGCCGCTCAGCCTGGACGAGGCGTTCGTGGACCTGGAGACCGAGGGGGCGGCCTGGGACAGCGCGTCGGCCCGGGAGACGGGGATCAGGCTCCGCGCGGACATACGGGCGGCCACGGGGCTCACGGGGTCGGTGGGGCTCGCCGCGTCCAAGATGCTCGCGAAGTTCGCCTCCGAGCGCGCCAAGCCGGACGGGCTGCTCCTGATCGAGCCGGGCACCGAGCGGGCGCTGCTCGGGCCGATGCCGGTACGGACGCTGCCCGGGGTCGGGCCGGCCACCGGCGACCATCTGCGGCGGGCCGGTATCGCCACGGTCGACGAGATCGTCGAGGCCGGTGAGGACGAACTCGTCCGGCTGCTCGGCAAGGCGCACGGCCACGGGCTGTACGCGATGGCGCTCGCGCGCGACGACCGGCCCGTGGTCGCCGAGCGGGAGACCAAGTCGGTGTCCGTGGAGGACACGTACGACGTGGACATCCACGACCGGCTGCGGGTCGAGTTCGAGGTGCGCAGGCTCGCGGAGCGGTGTGTGCGCAGGCTGCGGGAGGCCGGGCTGTCGGGGCGGACGATCGTCCTCAAGGTGCGGCGGTACGACTTCTCGACGCTGACGCGGTCCGAGACGCTGCGCGGGCCCACCGACGACCTCGCGGTGGTGCGGGAGGCCGCCGCGCGGCTGCTGGAGTCGGTGGACACGACCGGCGGGGTGCGGCTGCTGGGCGTCGGCGTGACGGGGCTCGCCGACTTCACACAGGAGGACCTGTTCGCGCAGGCCGCCGAGGAGGTGGAGGACGAGGTGGAGGCCGTGGAGACGCCCGGGGAGGAGGCAGCCGAGGTGGTGTCCGCCGAGCATCTCTGGCGGCCGGGGCAGGACGTCCGGCACGCCGGGTTCGGGCACGGGTGGGTGCAGGGGAGCGGGGTGGGGCGGGTGACCGTGCGGTTCGAGACGCCGACGGACACAGGGCCGGGACGGGTGCGGACGTTCCGGGTCGACGACCCCGAGCTGGAGGAGGCGGAGGCGTTGCCGTTGGTGGCGGGGGAGGCTTGTGTGTAGAGGGCGTGCCCCGGGGCGGTCGTTCCTAGACGTCCGGGTCCTGGCCCGCGATCGTGCCGAAGTCGCGGTCCTCCGGTGGGGTCGGGGAGACGGTGTCCATGCCGTAGTGGTGGTAGAGCTGGAGTTCCTGGGCGGGGGAGAGGTGGCGGCCGACGCCGAAGTCGGGGGCGTCCTTGATGAGGGCACGCTCGTAGGGGACGCGCAGGGTGCCTTCGACGAGGCGGCTGGGCTCCAGGGGGACGAAGGCGTCGCGGGTGAAGATGCCGGTCCTTATGGCCGCCCACTCCGGGACACCGGTCGCGTCGTCGAGGTAGACCTCGTCGATGGTGCCGATCTTCGTGCCGTTGCGGTCGTACGCCTTGCGGCCGATCAGGTTGCGCGGATCGATGTCGGTCTGCACGGGCCCTCCACTGGTCGCAAGCCGGCTGAAAGTCGTCGTAAGAACTACGAAAGAGCACATCGGGCCCGGGGGCCACTCGAAGACTCGGGTGTTGACCTCGCTGATAGGGTGAAAGCGGCTGTCGACCCTGTGCGGGAGAGTCCTCCGGAGATTTCGGGGGCGCCGAAGGAGCAACTCCTCCCCGGAATCTCTCAGGCTCACGTACCGCACGGACGAGGTCACTCTGGAAAGCAGAGCGGGTGTCGACGGCGTCCGCTCTCACCGACGGTGAAAGCCGGGCGCTCTCGGGCGGCCGGTGAAGCTCTCAGGTCAGATGACAGAGGGGGAGGCCGTTCGGGCACCCCACAGGCGTGGTGCCCCCGAAGGTCCTGTCAGACCAGGAGGCCCCCCGAAATGACTGTTCCCCGTACCCCGCTCCACGTCCTGGAACAGGGCGTTCCCTTCGAGCAGCGCCATATCGGGCCCGACCGCGAGGCCCAGGACAAGATGCTGGCGCACGTCGGCTACGGCTCCCTCGACGAGCTGACGGCCGCCGCCGTGCCGGACGCCATCAAGAACGTCGCCGCGCTGGACCTGCCGCAGGCGCGGACCGAGGCCGAGGTGCTCGCCGAGCTGAGGGGGCTGGCCGACCGCAACCAGGTGCTCGGGTCGATGATCGGGCTCGGCTACTACGGGACGTTCACCCCGCCCGTGATCCTGCGGAACGTGATGGAGAACCCCGCCTGGTACACGGCGTACACGCCCTACCAGCCGGAGATCTCCCAAGGACGCCTTGAGGCGCTGCTCAACTTCCAGACGATGGTGGCCGACCTGACCGGGCTGCCCACCTCCGGGGCGTCGCTGCTGGACGAGGGGACGGCCGCCGCCGAGGCGATGGCGCTGTCGCTGCGGATGGGGAAGAACAAGAAGGGCCTCTTCCTCGTCGACGCGGACGTCTTCCCGCAGACCGTCGCCGTGATCCGGACCCGGGCCGAGCCGACGGGCGTCGAGGTCGTCGTCGCCGACCTGAGCGACGGGATTCCGGCCGAGGTCGCCGGGCGGGAGATCAACGGGGTGCTGGTGCAGTACCCGGGCGCCTCCGGTGTCGTCCGCGATCTCAAGCCGTTGATCGAGCAGGCGCACGAGGTGGGGGCGCTCGTCACCGTCGCCGCCGATCTGCTGGCGCTGACGCTGCTGGCCTCGCCCGGGGAGCTGGGGGCGGACATCGCGGTCGGGACGACGCAGCGGTTCGGGGTGCCGATGGGGTTCGGCGGGCCGCACGCCGGATACATGGCCGTGCACGAGAAGTTCGCGCGGAGCCTGCCCGGACGGCTCGTCGGGGTCTCCGTCGACGTGGACGGGAACCGGGCGTACCGGCTGGCGCTCCAGACGCGTGAGCAGCACATCCGGCGGGAGAAGGCGACCAGCAACATCTGTACCGCGCAGGTGCTGCTCGCGGTGATGGCCGGGATGTACGCCGTCTACCACGGGCCCGAGGGGCTGCGCGGGATCGCCATGAAGGCGCACCGGTACGCCACCGTCCTCGCCGAGGGGCTGACGGCGGGGGGCGTCGAGGTCGTCCACCAGGCCTACTTCGACACCCTGTTGGTGCGGGTGCCCGGCGGTGCCGACGCGGTCGTCGAGGGCGCTCTGACGGGTGGGGTGAACCTGCGGCGCGTCGACGCCGACCATGTGTCCATCGCCTGTGACGAGACCACCACGCGCGAGCAACTGGCCGCCGTGTGGCGGGCGTTCGAGGTCACCGGGGACGTCGACGCGCTAGACGCCGTCGCCGGAGAGGTGCTGGCCGAAGGGGTGTTGCGGCGGGACGAGATCCTGACGCACCCCGTGTTCCGTCAACACCGGTCGGAGACGGCCATGTTGCGGTACCTGCGCAGGCTCGCGGACCGGGACTACGCGCTCGACCGGGGGATGATCCCGCTCGGGTCCTGCACGATGAAGCTCAACGCGACGACCGAGATGGAGCCGGTGACCTGGCCCGAGTTCGGGCAGCTGCACCCCTTCGCGCCGGTCGAGCAGGCCGGCGGATACCTCACGCTCATCCGGGAGTTGGAGGAGCGGCTCGCGGAGGTCACCGGGTACGACAAGGTGTCGTTGCAGCCGAACGCGGGCTCCCAGGGGGAGTTGGCGGGGCTGCTGGCGGTGCGGGCGTACCACCGGGCCAACGGGGACCTTCAGCGGACGGTGTGTCTGATCCCGTCGTCCGCGCACGGCACCAACGCGGCGAGCGCGGTGATGGCCGGGATGAAGGTCGTCGTTGTGAAGACCTCCGAGGACGGTGAGGTCGACGTCGAGGATCTGCGGGCGAAGATCGGGCAGTACCGGGACGAGCTCGCGGTGCTGATGATCACGTATCCGTCCACGCACGGGGTGTTCGAGGAGCACGTCGGGGAGATCTGCGGGCTGGTGCACGAGGCCGGCGGGCAGGTGTATGTGGACGGGGCGAACCTGAACGCGCTGGTCGGGCTGGCCAAGCCCGGGCATTTCGGTGGGGACGTCTCCCATCTGAATCTGCACAAGACGTTCTGCATTCCGCACGGCGGGGGTGGGCCCGGGGTCGGGCCGGTGGCGGTGCGGGCGCATCTCGCGCCTTACCTGCCCAATCACCCTTTGCAGAGCGAGGCCGGTCCTGAGACCGGGGTCGGGCCCATTTCCGCCGCGCCCTGGGGGTCCGCCGGGATTCTGCCGATTTCCTGGGCCTATGTGCGGCTCATGGGCGGGGAAGGGCTGAAGCGGGCCACGCAGGTCGCCGTTCTCTCCGCGAATTACCTCGCGAAGCGGCTTGAGCCGCATTTCCCCGTGCTCTACACCGGGCCCGGGGGACTTGTCGCGCACGAGTGCATCATCGACCTGCGGCCGTTGACCAAGGCGACCGGGGTCAGTGTCGACGATGTCGCCAAGCGGCTCATCGACTATGGGTTCCACGCGCCGACCATGTCGTTCCCCGTCGCCGGGACGCTGATGATCGAGCCGACCGAGTCGGAGGATCTGGCGGAGCTGGACCGGTTCTGTGCGGCGATGATCGCCATTCGGGGGGAGATCGAGAAGGTCGGGGAGGGGGAGTGGGCCGCCGATGACAATCCGCTGCGGAATGCTCCGCACACGGCTGCCGCGTTGAGCGGGGAGTGGGCGCACGGGTATTCACGGGAAGAGGCCGTGTTCCCCGGTGGGGGGAATGCCGCCGAGAAGTACTGGCCGCCGGTCCGGCGGATCGACCAGGCTTTCGGGGACCGGAATCTGGTGTGTTCCTGCCCGCCGCTCGACGCGTACGAGGGGTGAGTTCGGGGCGTATGAAAGGTGAGTGAAGGAAAGGGCTCCCTTTCCGGCATTTCCGCCGGGGAGGGGGCTTTTTTCATGCCGGATACGCGTGTGTCTGGGCCGCCTTCAGAGAGGCCCAGAGTTCGGTGCCCGGGTGGAGGTTCAGTTCCGCTGCCGCGACGGTGGTGAGGTCCGCGGTGAGAGGGAGATCGCCGGTCAGGTCGGCGCGGATCTGGTCGCCGTGGGATTCCAGGCCGGCGACCTCGCAGTGCCAGACGTTGCGGGCGCTGGAGTCTTCGGGGCGGGTGCGGTGGAGGGTGACCGCGGACGGGGGGAACGCGACGAACACGGGGCCGGTGAGGTGCTCCGACGTGGTGATGCGTTCGCCCGTGGGGAGGGTGACCTCGGTGCCGGTCGACTCGCCCTTGTAGAGGTTCAGGCCGACGAGTTGGGCGATGTAGTCGGTGCGGGGGTGGCGGGCTATGTCGGAGGGGGTGCCTTCCTGGACGACCTTGCCGTGCTCGATGACGATCAGGCGGTCGGCGAGGACCATGGCGTCCAGGGGGTCGTGGGTGACGATGACGGCGACCGCGTCGAACTCCGTGAGGTGGCGGCGGAGTTGGGCTCGCACGTCGAGCCGTGTGCGGGCGTCCAGGGCGGCGAGGGGTTCGTCCAGGAGGAGGAGACGGGGGTGGGTGGCGAGGGCTCGGGCGAGGGCTACGCGCTGGGCCTGGCCGCCGGAGAGGTGGCGGGGTTTGGTGTCGGCGTGCGGGGTCAGGTCCATGCGGGCCAGCCAGTCTCTTGCCTGGGCGCGGGACCGGTGCTTGCCGGTGCCCTGGCAGCGGGGGCCGAAGGCGATGTTGTCCAGGGCGGTGAGGTGGGGGAAGAGGAGGTAGTCCTGGAAGACGACGCCCACCGGGCGGGATTCGGGGGGTGTGTGTTCCAGGGGGTGGCCGTCCAGGTGGAAGTGACCGGCTGTGAGGGGGAGCAGGCCGGCCAGGGCTCTGAGGGCGGTGGTCTTTCCAGCGCCGTTGGGGCCCAGGAGGGCGAGGGTTTCGCCGGGGGCGGCTTTTAGGGGGAGGTTCAGGTGGAACGTTGGGGGGCGGGTGACTACGAGGTGGGCGTCTAGGCCCTGTGGGGTCATTGGGGGCGTCCTGGGGGGGGCGGGTGAGGGTGGCTGGGGTTCGGTGAGTGGGTGCGGGTGGTGGGTGGCTGGGGTGGGGGCGTTTCCGCTTGCCCGCGCTTGCGGGGTGCCGCTGCGCCCACCCGTGCCGCCCCTAGCGGCACGACTGCCCGCAGCTGGGGCGGGGAGGAGACGGGGGGTGCGGGTGGGCGCGGGTGGGGCGGGGAGGTGGGTGGGGGTGGGTGGCGACTGGGCGCGGGTGAGGGGCGAGGGGGTGAGTGTGGTGCGGCTGCGTGGGCGAGGCGACCGTGGGTGCGGGGTGCGGGGTGCGGGGTGCGGGTGGGTTTTGTTGTGGATTGGCATGCTTGCGCGGTGAGGGCTGTGAGGTGGTGCGGCCCCCGCGGCACTGGGCTGGATTCGGGGGGCGGGGTTGGTTGTTCCGTTTGTTCCTATGGTGTCCTCAGCCATTTTTCTCTCAGCGCCGCCAGTACCGCTATCGAGACCGTCAGGAGGACCAGGCTCAGGGCCATCGCTGACTCGGGGTTGTTCTGGAGGGCCAGGTAGACCGACAGGGGCATGGTCTGGGTTCTGCCGGGGAAGTTGCCGGCGAAGGTGATGGTGGCGCCGAATTCGCCGAGGGCTCGGGCCCAGGCCAGGACGGCGCCGGCGGCGATGCCGGGGGCGATCAGGGGGAGGGTTACCCGGCGGAAGGCGGTGAAGCGGGTGGCGCCCAGGGTGGCGGCGGCTTCCTCGTAGCGGGGGTCGGCTGCTCGGAGGGTGCCTTCGACGCTGATGACCAGGAAGGGCATGGCTACGAAGGCTTCGGCGATCACCACGCCTGTGGTGGTGAAGGGGAGGGTGATGCCGAACCACGTGTCGAGCCATCTGCCTGCTACGCCGTTGCGGCCGAAGGCCATCAGGAGGGCCACGCCGCCCACCACCGGGGGGAGGACCAGGGGGAGCGTCACCAGGGCTCGGAGGAGGGCTCTGCCGGGGAAGTCGACCCTGGCCAGGAGCCAGGCCAGGGGGACGCCGACGAGCAGGCTGACCGCCGTCGCGGCTGTCGCGCAGAGGAGGGAGAGGCGCAGGGCCTCCCAGACCTCGGGGGTGGTGAGGAGGTCGGGGAGGCTGCGCCAGGGGGTGCGGATCAGGAGGGACAGGAGGGGGAGCAGGAGGAAGGCCACGCCGAGGAGGGCGGGCAGGAGCAGGGGGAGGGGGACGGTGCTGCGGAGCCGCTCGGGGCGGCGGGGGCTGAGAGCCGTCACCGTGTGTTCTCCCTGGGGTGCCTCGGTCGTCACGGCTGGAGGAAGCCCGCGTCCGCCAGTGTCTTCTGTCCCTCGGCCGACCGCACCAGGGCGATGAACTCCTTGGCCGCCGCCGCGTTGGGGGCGTTCTTGAGGAGGGCGATCGGGTAGTCGTTGACCGCCTGGGACGACTCCGGGAAGTCGATGCCCTGCACCTTGGTGCCCGCGGCGTGGACGTCCGTCTTGTAGACGAGGGCCGCGTCCGCCTCCTTCAGCTCGACCTTGGTGAGCGCGGACTTGACGTCCTGCTCGTACGACACCGGCGTGACCTTGACGCCCGTGGCGGTGAGGATCTTGTCGGCGGCGGCGCCGCAGGGCACCGACTTGTCGCAGAGGACGACCTTGAGGCCGGACTTGGTGAGGTCCTTCAGCGCACCGATCTTGCCGGGGTTGCCCGGCAGGGTGGCGATCTCCAGCTGGTTGTGGACGAACGTCACCGGCGCCGTGGCGTTGTCCTTCTTGTCGGTCACGATCTTCATGGTCTTGGCGCTGGCCGCGGCGAACACGTCGGCCGGGGCGCCGCCCGTGATGCTCGCGGCGAGGCTGTCGCTGCCGGCGAAGTTGAAGGTGACCTTGGTGCCGGGGTGGGCCGCCTCGAACTGCTTGCCCAGCGCCGTGAAGGTCTCCTTGAGGGAGGCGGCGGCGAAGACGGTGACCGTGCCGGACACCTTGCCGGTGGACGCGGACGACGACGGGGTCGTCCCCGCGTCCGAGGAGCTGTCCGAGGACGAGGAGCACGCGCTGAGCGCGAGCAGCGCGGCGACCCCCGCGCCGGTCACCTGGAGCAGCCGGCGGGTGCGGGGCGAGGGGCGGGTCATCACGGGGTGCTCCTTGGAGACGGTTCGGCGGACGGCCGTGATGATGATACTGCCGCATATGCGAGGCGTCAGGTGCGCATCACATTGCATGAGCTGGGTAGATGCTTGATCCAGTTGGTATGTGCGCCCCTCCCCGAGGCTCAGGTCCGGTCGATGTGGACGTTCGTCGATTTGACCCGTGCCGTCGCCTCCATGCCCACTTCGAGGCCGAGTTCCTCCACCGCCTCCCGGGTCAGCAGGGAGACCAGCCGGTGCGGGCCCGCCTGGATCTCGACCTGGGCCGCGACGTCGCCGAGCTTCACGGCCGTGACGATGCCGGGGAAGGCGTTGCGGGCGGACGTGTGGGACGGGGTCTCGTCGTCGCCGTCCGTCCTGGCCAGCTCGACGGAGAACGCGGCCAGGTCCGTGCCGTCGACCAGGCGCCGTCCGGTGTCGTCGCGGTGGGTGGTGAAGCGGCCCGCGTCGGCCCAGCGGCGTGCGGTGTCGGGGCTGACGCCCAGGAGGCGGGCCGCCTGGCCGATCGTGTAGGAGTGCATGCGGTCACGATAGGTCTCAGCCCGTGTGCACCCGTGGGCGGCGCTCGCGGTCGGGTTCGGCCTCGCGCAGGACCTCGCGGGTGACGGGGGCGACCTCGCCCTGGCCGAAGAGGAAGAAGCGCAGGAAGTTGGTGAAGGGTCCGCCCTCGGTCCACTCGAAGTAGATGTGCGGGGTGCAGCCGGTGGAGTCGCGGACGTGCAGGAGGAGGGCCGCGAGGGCGTTGGGGATCGAGGAGTGTTCGAGGGTCAGGACGCGGTAGCGGTTGTGGAGGACCTCGCCGCGGACGGTGAGGCTCGCCTCGAACTCGGACGGGTCGGTGACGGTGACCTCGACGAAGACGTAGTCCTCCTGGCCGGGGATGTCGTTGTCCTCGCGGATCTGCTCGATCTTGTCGCGGTACTCGGCGATGTCGCGGCGGTCGGGCTCGTTGGCGATGAGCCGGATCTTGCGGCTCGCCATGTCCCGTACGAAACGTTCCGCCATCGGGTCGAGGGTGACGCTCGTGACGCGCAGCTCGAAGGCGCGGGCCAGCCGGGAGAGCAGGGAGACCAGGATGATGCCCGCGATGAAGCAGGCGCCGATCTTGACGCCGTCGGGGCGTTCGATGACGTTGACGACCGTCACGTAGAGGAAGACGGCGGAGATCACGCCGAAGCCGATCGTCCAGTTCCGCTGGCCGGCCTTGCGCGCGGCGATGGTCACGGCGATCGCCGCGGAGCTGATCAGGACGAGGACGCCGGTGGCGTACGCGCTGCCCTGGGCGTCGACGTTCGCGTCGAAGATCCAGGTGACCAGGAAGCCGATCAGGGTGAAGACGATGACCATGGGGCGCACGGCGCGGGCCCAGTGCGGGGCCATGCCGTAGCGGGGCAGGTAGCGCGGCATCAGGTTGAGCAGGCCGGCCATCGCGGAGGCGCCGGCGAACCAGAGGATGGCGATGGTCGAGACGTCGTAGACCGTGCCGAAGACGCCGCCGAGGTAGTCGTGGGCGAGGAAGGCGAGCGCGCGGCCGTTGGCCTGGCCGCCGGCCTTGAACTCCTTCTCGGGGATCAGCAGGGTCGTGATGAAGCTGGTGACGATGAGGAAGAAGCTCATGATCAGGGCGGCGGTGGTGAGCAGCTTCTTGGTGTCGCGGATCCGGCCCGCGGGGCGTTCCTCGGTGTCGTCCGGGTCGCCCTTGACGTTCGGCATGACGGCGACGCCGGTCTCGAAGCCGGAGAGGCCGAGGGCCAGCTTGGGGAAGACCAGCAGGGCCACCCCGACCATCGCGAAAACGTTTCCGTGTTCGGTGGTCAGCGCGCTGGACCAGTCGGTGACCACATGGCCGGCCGTGACGACGTGCCACAGGCCGACGGCGACGACCACGACGTTCAGCGCGAGGTAGACGCCGACGAGGACCACCGCGACGCCGATCGCCTCCAGGAACCCCTTGAGGAAGACCGCGCCGAGCAGGGCGACCAGGAACAGGGTGATCAGCATCTGGTGGTCGTGCAGCACGCCGGTGAGGTGGGGGTTCTCGACCAGGTGGGTGGAGGCGTCGGCGGCGGAGAGCGTGATGGTGATGAGGAAGTCGGTCGCGGCGAAGCCGAGCAGCGTCAGGACGAACAGCTTGCCCTGCCAGAAGGAGAGCAGCCGCTCCAGCATCGCGATCGAGCCCTCGCCGTGCGGGCTCTCCTCGGCGACCCGGCGGTAGACCGGCAGGGCGCCCGCGAGGGTGACGATCACGAGGACGATCGTCGCGATCGGGGAGAGGAGACCGGCGGCCAGCGCGGCGATGCCGGGCTGATAGCCGAGGGTGGAGAAATAGTCGACGCCGGTCAGGCACATGACGCGGAACCAGGGCTGGCCGCGGTGGGCCTGTTCCTTGAGGGGGGCGTCGGGGCCCTGCTCCGCGGACGGCTGACTCCGGTGGCCCTTGCCCATGTCGGACAGCCCCTCCAGCATCCAGGCGCGCAGGCGGCTGGGTGCCGGTTGTTCGGTCGTGGCCATCGGTGTCTGCTCCAGGTGTGCGGCTCGGTGTGCGGATCCGGTTCCGTCGTATGCAGAGAGTGACACGTGGGCCCGGGGTTCGGGGAGTGGAGGGCGTCAAGCTTGCGTTAAGACTGGCCTGGTGGGGGCGGGTTTCGAGGGGTTCGGGCGGACTGGGCCGGACGGGGGAGTGGACACCCAGTGTCATGGGGGTGGTGGCGACCGTTTCGTAATGTTCGTTGATTGAGCCGAATGTTTCGAACCGGTTCGGGGTGCCTTCCGTGTACCAGGCAGAGGAGCGTTCTCCAGCTGGGCTTTTAATTGACCGCGTTCAAGGGGTTGCCTCCCTTCGGAGGCTGAATCTAGGGTGCGGCAGCAACGAAGCTTTCTGGATCTGCTCCGAAACTTTCGATCTACCGAGGAGAGCACGATGGGCTACCCGGCACTCTCCCGCCGAGGCTTCATAGGAGCCTCCGCCGCAGCCGGCCTGGGCATGGCGGCGCTGAGCGGTTGTGGCGGAGACTCGGACGGAGGGTCGTCCGGGGGGACGACCACCGTCGAGTGGTGGAACATCTCCACCACCGAACCCGCCAAGAGCGTCTGGGCGGCTCTGGCCAAGAAGTTCGAGAGCCAGAACCCCGGTGTGAAGATCAAGATCGTTCAGCTGGAGAACGACGCCTACAAATCCAAGATGACGGCGCAGACCGCCTCCGGCAAGCTCCCCGACATCTTCCACACCTGGGGCGGCGGCGTCCTCAAACAGCAGGTCGAAGCCGGGCTCGTCGAGGACCTCAGCGAGCGCACCAAGCCGTGGTCCGAGAGCCTGCTGCCGGTCGCGAAGGCGCCGTACCTCATCGACGAGAAGGTCTACGGCATCCCGTTCGACATCGGCATGATCGGGTTCTGGTACAACAAGGCGCTGTTCAAGAAGGCCGGCATCGCCGGGCCGCCCGCCACCTGGTCCGCGTTCCTCGACGCCGTACGGAAGCTGAAGGCCGCCGGTATCACCCCTCTCGCGCTCGCGGGCAAGGAGAGCTGGACCGGGATGTACTACTGGGCGTACCTCGCGATGCGCACGGCCGGGCTCGACGCACTCCAGAAGGCCGACACCAGCAAGGACTTCACCGGCGACGGGTTCGTCCAGGCGGGGCAGCACCTCCAGGAGCTGGTCGACCTCCAGCCCTTCCAGAAGGGGTTCCTCGGGGCCGCCTACTCCAGCCCCACCGGGCAGGCCGCGGCCGTCGGCAACGCCAAGGCGGCCATGGAGCTGATGGGCCAGTGGGCGCCCACCGTCGAGGCCGACGCGGGCAAGGGCATCGGCGCCGACCTCGGGTTCTTCCCCTTCCCCGCGGTCGAGGGCGGCAAGGGCGCGATCACCGAGGTGTTCGGCGGGGGCGGCGGACACGCGCTGCGCAAGGGCGCTCCGCAGGCGGCCGTGGACTTCCTGAAGTTCTTCGCCTCCGAGGTCACCGACATCGAACTCGTCTCCAAGACCGGGGCGCTGCCGGTCGTGCCCGCCGCCGAGTCCGCGCTCAAGGACCCCAACCTCAAGGCCGTACAGGCCCAGCTGAAGGCCGCCACCGGGTTCCAGCTCTACCTCGACCAGGCGTACGCGCCCGCCGTCGGCCAGCAGGTCAACGACAGCGTGGCCGGGCTCATCGCCGGGTCCAAGTCGCCGCAGCAGGTCACCCAGGCGATCACGAAGACCGCCAAGGAAGAGCAGTGACCTCGACGTTCGTGAAGGACGACCGGAGCGCCGGGGCCGACGCCGCCGCTCCGGCGCCCGAAAAGGCGCGCTCCCGGCGGAAGCTGGCCCACTGGTTCACCGCGTTCGCGTTCCAGACACCCGCGCTCCTGTTGTTCGGCGGGCTCGTGCTGCTGCCGATGATGTTCGCCATCTACGCCTCGTTCTTCCGGTGGGGCGGGTTCGGCTGGCCCTCCGAGGCCATCGGGTTCGACAACTACACGCGGCTGTTCAAGGACGACATCTTCCTCGGCGATCTGTGGCGCGGGGGCCTACTGATCGTGCTGTCGGTCGTCCTCCAGCTCCCGTTCGCGCTGGCGCTCGCCGTCGCCGTCAACCGGAAGATCCGCGGACGGGCCGTCTACCGGATGCTGTTCTTCGCGCCGTACATCCTCTCCGAGGCGATCACCGGCATCCTGTTCAGCATGCTGTTCGCACCCGACCAGGGGTTCGCGGACCAGATCCTCGGCAAGGTGGGGCTCGACGGGCTCGGCGGGAAATGGTTCTCCGACCCGTCGACCGTGCTGGCGACGCTGTTCCTCGTCATGATGTGGAAGTACTTCGGCTTCCACATGATGCTCTACCTCGCCGGACTCCAGTCCATCCCGGCCGAGTTGAAGGAGGCCGCGCTCATCGACGGGGCCGGGTCCTGGCAGCGGTTCCGCTCCATCACGCTGCCGCTGCTCGCGCCGACCCTGCGGATCAGCGTCTTCCTCTCGGTGATCGGCGCGATCCAGCTCTTCGACCTGATCTGGGTCACCACCGGCGGCGGACCCGACCACCACTCCGAGACGATGGCCGTGACGCTGTTCCAGTACGGCTTCAAGCGCTACCAGGTCGGGTACGCGAGCGCGATCAGCGTCGCCATGTTCCTCATCAGCCTCGTCTTCGCCGTCGTCTACCAGCGCTACGTCCTGCGCCGCGACCTGGAAGGGGCCACCACGACCATGCGAGGAGGCGGCGCGTGAAGAAACGCTGGACCAATCTGCCGCTGCACGTCGTCCTCGTCGTCGTCGCGGCCATGATGGCCGTACCGCTGCTGTACGCGGTGCTGTCCGGGTTCAAGACCACCGACGAACTCTCGCGCAATCCGGTGGGGCTGCCCGAGAAGTGGGTGACGTCCAACTACACCGACATCCTCGGCTCCGGCTCGTTCTGGCAGGCGGTCGGCTCCAGCACGTTCATCGCGGTCGCGACGGCCGTGGCGGTGGTCGGGGTGTCGGCGCTCGCCGCGTTCTCGTTCGCGCGGTTCGCCTTCCGGGGGCGGGAGGCGCTGTTCATGCTGTTCACGATGGGGCTGATGTTCCCCTTCGCGGTCGTTGCGCTGCCGCTGTTCCTGCTGCTGCGCTCGCTGGGCCTGCTGGACAACCCGCTCGGGGTGATCCTGCCGCAGGCCGCGTTCGGGATCCCGGTGACCATCGTCATCCTGCGCGGGTTCTTCCGGGAGATTCCGGCGGAGCTGGAGGAGGCGGCGACCCTCGACGGCTGCGGGCCGCTCGGGTTCTTCTGGCGGGTGCTGCTGCCGATGGCGCGGCCGGCCCTCGGGACCGTCTCCGTCCTTGCCGTGGTGGGCAGTTGGAACAACTTCCTGCTGCCGCTGCTCGTCTTCACCGACCCCTCCTGGTGGACGATCCCGATCGGCGTGCAGCAGTTCCAGGGGCAGTACTCCGCCGACTACGCCCGGGTCTTCGCGTATCTCGTCCTCGCGATGGTGCCCGCCCTGGCCTTCTACTCCGTCGCCGAGCGCCAGCTCGTCGGCGGGCTCACCGCCGGTGCCACCAAAGGCTGACCGGCGATCCACGTACGACTTACCTTTCTTGAGGAGTCGCACCATGCTCACGAGGTTCTCGGGCTCGCGTCCCCGTCTCAGACTCGCGGGGGCGCTCGCCGCCGCCCTGGTCGCCGCCGGGATCGCGAGCGGCCCCGCCGCACAGGCCGGGGAGCAGCACCACAGGGCGACCCTGGCGGACCTCGCCCAGCGGCACGGCCGGTACTTCGGGAGCGCCACCGACAACCCCGAACTCACCGACGCGCCCTACACGAAGATCCTCGGCCGCGAGTTCGACATGATCACCCCGGGCAACGGGATGAAGTGGTACGCCACCGAACCCCGGCAGGGCGTCTTCGACTTCACCGCCGGTGACGAGATCCTTCGGCTGGCCCGAGCCAACCACCAGAAGGTGCGCGGGCACACGCTGGTCTGGCACAGCCAGCTCCCCGACTGGCTGACGTCCAAGGAGTGGAAGGCGGACGAGCTGCGGGCCGTCCTCAAGAACCACATCCAGACCGAAGTCCGCCACTACCGGGGGAAGTTGTACGCCTGGGACGTCGTCAACGAGGCGTTCAACGAGGACGGCACCTACCGGGAGACCGTCTTCTACAAGACCCTCGGCCCCGGCTACATCGCCGACGCGCTGCGCTGGGCGCGGCAGGCCGACCCCAAGGTGAAGCTGTACCTCAACGACTACAACATCGAGGCCGTCGGCCCCAAGAGCGACGCCTACTACAAGCTCGCCAAGGAGCTGAAGGCGCAGGGGGTGCCGCTCGACGGGATCGGCCTCCAGGCGCACCTGGCGCTCCAGTTCGGCTATCCGACGACCCTGGAGGACAACCTCCGCCGCTTCTCCCGGCTGCGGCTCGACACCGCGCTCACCGAGGTCGACGTGCGGATGCTGCTGCCCGCAACCGAGGAGAAACTCGCAGAGCAGGCCCAGTGGTACGCCGACATGACGAAGGCGTGCCTGTCGGTGCGGCGATGCGTCGGCGTCACGATCTGGGACTACACGGACAAGTATTCGTGGATCCCGGCCGTCTTCCCCGGTGAAGGTGCCGCTCTCCCCTGGGATGAGCAACTCCAGCCGAAACCCGCCTACTTCGCGCTCCGGAACGCGTTGAAGTAGGCAGGTTTCAGGGGCGGGCTGGTGGTGCGGTGCTGGACCGCACCACCAGCTCCGTGCCCAACTCGACGCGCGGGGCGTCGGGATGCTCGTCGCGCGCGAGGCGCAGGACCGTGCGGACGGCCAACTTGCCCATGTCGGCGAGGGGTTGGCGGACGGTCGTCAACGGCGGGGCGGACCAGCGGACTTCGGGGAGGTCGTCGAAGCCGACCACGCTCATGTCCTGCGGGACCCTGAGGCCACGCCGGCGCAGCGCCTCGACGGCGCCGAGTGCCATGCGGTCGCTCGCCGCGAACAGGGCCGTCGGCGGATCGGGCAGCTCCAGCAGGGAGTTGGTGCCGGTGAAGCCCGACTCGGACTGGAAGTCGCCGGGGACGACGAGGGATTCGTCCACCGGGACGCCCGCGGCCTCCAGGGCGGCGCGGTAGCCGTCGTACCGGGCGCGGGAGCACAACAGGCGCCGGGGGCCCGCGATCAGGCCGATCCTGCGGTGGCCCAGGGCCAGCAGATGCTCGGTCGCGGCGAGGCCGCCGGACCAGTTGGCGGCGCCGATCACGGGGACGCCGTCCGCGCACGTGCCCGTGGGGTCGACGACGACCAACGGGACGCCGAGGATCCTCAACTGGTCGTGCAGCGTGGGTTCCAGGTCGGACGTGACGAGGATGACGCCGCCCGAGGCGCGGGCGCGGAGGTTCTGCATCCACTCGCGGGCGTCGCCCGAGCGGCCGTGGATCGCGGAGACGACCGTGCCGACGCCGGCGGCGTGCGCGACCTCCTCGACGCCGCGGATGATCTCCACCGCCCAGGGGCTGCCGAGGTCGTTGAAGACGAGGTCCAGGAGGGGGGCGCTGCGGGTGGGGGCGGCCTGGGGGCGCTTGCGGTAGCCGTGCAGGCGCAGGAGTTCCTCCACGCGGGCGCGGGTGGCGGGGGAGACGTCCGAGCGGCCGTTGACGACACGGGAGACGGTGGGGACGGAGACGCCGGCCTGGCGGGCGATCTCGGTGATGGTCACCTTGGTGTGGGGGCCGGGGGCGGTGTGCGGGTCGTGCGTGCCGTGTGGTTCGGTGCGGCCCTCGGTGTCGGTGTCCTGCGGTGCCATGTCCCCACCTTCGCTTGCGGTGCCCGGCCGAAAACTTCCAGGAGTCTTCCGGAAAAAAGGCGGGGAGGGGAGAGGGCGGGGACATGAGTGAGGGCCGGATCACTGGTGTGTCCGGCCCTTGGGTCCCCCTGATGTGCGGCTGGCCGGCTCAGGCCACGGCCACGACGCGGCCCGGCCCCAGCGGGCGGTGCGGGTCGATGACGCTGCCGTCGGGCAACAGCTCACCGGTGTCCTCGAAGAGCAGGACGCCGTTGCACAGCAGGCTCCAGCCCTGCTCCGGGTGGTGCGCGACGAGCCGGGCGCAGTCCCGGGCGGTGGAGTCGGCAGGCGGACACGGTGGCTGGTGCTGGCACATGGAAGGGATCTTTCGCTCTGTCGTGACGGATGAGGTGACCGGTGCGGTGTGTGGGTCGTGTGTCGAGTTTTCCTCGCGGCGCGAAGCGTCGTTCATGGCCGCCCCCGTTGTGATAAGTCGGTCGGAACCCAGTGTTGCTCTACGGGCGTCAATCCGCAGGGATTTCGCGGTACCGCCTCTCACAGGTTCATGACGCGTCACCCGCACGGGCGGTTCAGCCCTGCCGCACGGTCACTTCGGATGGTTCGCCCTGGTCACAACGGGCTAGTCCGACAGGATGAGGTCAGGCCGGCGAGCCCAACAGGGGCTCCGGGGTGACCCGGTGGGTGAGTGCCGGGAGCAACTCCGCGACGCGGTGCGGGCGGTGGGCCGCGATACCGGGCGGGGCGGGGGCCAGCGGGATGAGGACGTCCGTTGCGGCGGGGTGGCCCGTCGTGCCGTCCGACTCGCAGTCGCCGTGCAGCCACAGCGTCAGCATGTAGAGGCCGGGGACGGACAACAGGCGTGCCTGGCCCGGGAGTCCGGCGGCCTCGGCCTGGCGCAGGGCGCGTTCCGTGGAGTCGATGTACGGGCCCTCGAAGAAGTGCGAGAACGTCCAGCCGTCCGCCGTCAGCCGGGTCTCCGCGGCGGCCACGGCCCGCTCCTGGCAGTGGATCAGGAAGCGCCAGCCGACCAGCCGGGTCTCGGGTGTGCCGTCGTCGGTGATCCGCTCCAACACGTGCAGGGGGAGCGGGAGTTCGGGGACCGTCGGGCCCTCGGCGCTCCTCAGGGACGGGGTGCGGGCCTCACGGACGGCGAGGGGGGAGCCGAGGGCGGTGAGGACGGAGCGCAGGGCGGGCGCGGGTGCCGGGGGGACATACAGCGGCATGGTGGGTCGCCTCTCATTCGACAGGCTTCGACAAGCTTCGACAGGCAGAGGGGGCGCGAGGGCGGGGGCGGACGGCGCTGTCAGCTCTCGGGTGCTCGGGATCTGGCGGTCGGAGAGGCAGTGCCCAGGCCGGTGTGCCGGGTGTGTGAGCGGGCTGCCGTCCGCGGCCTGGACGACAGGCTCCTTCGACCGGGTCCCCACCTTCTCCGCCTGTCGCGGAGTTTATACGACGCGTGTTCGGGGCGGGTTTCGGCTACCCGATCGCTTTTCCTGCCGCAAGTATCTATTCGGTCGGCGATACGACTGAATCCTCCCGATTCAGGGGGGTGCTCCCGGCGTTCACCTGGGAAAGTCCCCGAGGCGCGGTCGGCGTATTCTTGTCGGGGTTTCTCACGAGTCGCCGAGTTCCGGAAAACCAGTTCCGCGCCACGTCTGTCGAATGTGTCGACGGTCACTTATGGGGTACTTACGAGAGGCTGGGGCCAGCCTAGCGGTCCCGGGCGGGTGCCGGGGGCGTTATCGATCGTCCCGCTGGGCATCATCCTTCCTGACCCGGGACGCCCGGCGGGCCGGGAGACCGGTCCGCCCTGCCGAGGAGGGACCCTTCGTATGGGCGAGAAGGTCGTGGCGGGCGCGTTCGACCTGTCCGATCGGCAGCACTACCGCGACAAGCTCCGGCAGTGCCTCGCGGGGCTGGAGCGGCTGCTGGCCGAGCAGCGCTTCGACCGTCCCAAGAACCTCATGGGGCTGGAGATCGAGCTGAATCTCGCGGGTGCGGACGGTGCGCCGAGAATGTTGAACGGGCAGGTTCTCGAACGTATCGCGAGCCGTGATTTCCAAACAGAACTCGCCATGTTCAATCTTGAGGTGAACATAGCTCCGCACCGGTTGGGGGGCCGGGTATTCGACCAGCTCGCCGAGGAACTCCGGACGGCGTTGGCATATGCCCACCGAAAGGCTCGGGAAGTCGATGCCGGAATCGTGATGATCGGGATTCTGCCGACGCTCGGGCCCGAGGACCTCGTCTCCGCGAACCTCTCCGAGGTCGACCGGTACGCGCTGCTCAACGATCAGATCGTCGCCGCTCGGGGAGAGGACTTCACGCTCGACATCCAAGGGGTCGAGCAGCTCTCCTGCACCGCCGAGTCCATCACCCCCGAGGCCGCCTGCACCTCCGTCCAGCTGCATCTCCAGGTCACGCCCGGGCGGTTCGCCGACGTCTGGAACGCGGCCCAGGCCGTTGCCGCCGCGCAGATCGCCGTCGGGGCCAACTCGCCTTTCCTGTTCGGGCGGGAGCTGTGGCGGGAGTCTCGGCCGCCGTTGTTCCTTCAGGCCACCGATACGCGGCCACCGGAGCTTCAGGCGCAGGGGGTGCGGCCTCGGACCTGGTTCGGGGAGCGGTGGGTGAGTTCCGCGTACGAGCTGTTCGAGGAGAATCTGCGGTTCTTTCCCGCGTTGCTCCCCATCTGCGACGACGAGGATCCGTTGGGGGTGATTTCTGCCGGGGGGACGCCGAAGCTGGCGGAACTCGTGCTGCACAACGGGACCGTGTACCGGTGGAACCGGCCCGTGTACGGGGTTGCCGACGGGGTTCCGCATCTTCGGGTCGAGAATCGGGTGCTGCCTGCTGGGCCCACCATCACCGATGTCCTTGCCAACGCGGCGTTCTACTACGGGGTCGTGCGGGCTCTTGCCGAGGAGTCGCGGCCCGTGTGGACCCGGTTGCCGTTCGAAGCCGCCGCCGCGAACTTCGACGCGGCTTGCCGGTACGGGATCGAGGCTCGGCTGCTGTGGCCTCGGCGGGGGAGGCTGGGGGGAGTGGGGGAGGTGGACGCGGTGAGTCTGGTGCGGGAGGAGTTGTTGCCGTTGGCCGCGGTGGGACTCGATGCGTGGGGGGTTGAGCCGGTGGACCGGGACTTCTATCTCGGGGTGATCGAGGAGCGGTGCCGGTTGCGGGTGAATGGGGCTACCTGGCAGGTGGAGACGTTTCGGCAGGGGGTGGGGGCGGGGTTGTCGCGGGGGGAGGCGTTGGCGGCCACCACTCGTCGGTACGGGGAGTTGATGCGGGTGGGGGAGCCGGTGCATTTGTGGCCTGTGGGGGTGGGGGAGGTGGTGGGGTTGGGGTGAGTGGGGGGTGCCGGCGGGGTTTCTCGCCCCCGCCGCCCCTACCCGTCCCATCCCCAGGGGCTGCCGCCCCTTCGACCCCGCCAGGCCAGGGGCTCCGCCCCTGGACCCCGGGGGGAGGAAGGGGTGCTTGTGGGTGAGAGGGGCGAGTGCCGGGTTCGGGAGGGGTGGGGCTGTGTGTGGCGGGGCGCGGGCGCGTTGTGGCCTCTCGCGCCCGCGCGGCGGTAGCCGCACATCGATACAGCCCCGCGCCCCTGAAAGACCTGGGTGCTGCTGTGTGGTTGGGCGCGGGTCTGCCGGCGGGGCTTGGTGTTGATGAACTTCATGAACAAGGTGATGACCGCGTAGCCGGATCCGTGTGGGGCTCTGGAGGGGCATGAGGCAAGCTGTGGGGGCTCGGACGGGGACTGAACAGGAGTAGGTGGGTACGTGGAGGCTGGGTCGGTGGTTGAGGTGGGGCGGTTGTCGCGGCGGGAGTTGCGGGATGAGACGTTGCTGGTGCTGGGGGTGTCGTTGGGGGCCAGTGGGGTTTCGGCGCTCATCAGTTTTGTGGGGTCTGTCACCAAGCCTGGAGGGCTCAAGGACCAGACCGCCACGCTCAATGGGTCTGCTGCTCCTGGGCGGCCCTGGCTGGATCTGGCGTGGCAGTTGTTCGGGATCAGCACGGCGTTGGTGCCTGTGGCGCTCGTCGCGCATTTTTTGTTGCGGGAGCGCGCTTCCCTGAGGGTGCTCGGGTTCGATCGGGGGAGGGCCTGGTTCGATCTGGGGCGGGGGGCTGCTGTTGCCGCGGTGATCGGGAGCAGTGGGATCGCGTTCTATCTGGCGGCGCGCGGGCTGGGGTTCAACCTGACCGTGGTGCCGGAGGCGTTGCCGGAGGTGTGGTGGAAGTATCCGGTGCTGATCCTGTCGGCCATGCAGAACGCGATTCTCGAAGAAGTGATCGTGGTGGGGTATCTGCTGCGCAGGCTGGGGCAGTTGGGGTGGACGCCGGGGAGGGTGCTGGTGGCGAGTTCGGTGTTGCGGGGGTCGTATCACCTGTATCAGGGGATCGGGGGGTTCATCGGGAACATGGTGATGGGGGTGGTGTTCGTCTGTCTGTACCGGCGGTGGGGGCGCGTCGGGCCGCTGGTCGTCGCGCACTCTCTGCTCGACATCGGCGCGTTCGTCGGGTACGCGCTCCTCGCCGGCAAGGTCGACTGGCTGCCCACCCCCTGACCCTCACGCCAGCAGTTCCCCCTCGATGACGGTCACCGCGCGCCCCGTGAGGAGTGTGCGGTCGCCGCGCAGACCTGTACGGACCCGCCCTGAACGGGGGGACGCCTGGAGCCCGGTGAGGTCGGCGCTGCCGAGGCGCCGGGACCAGAAGGGGGCCAGCGCGGTGTGGGCGCTGCCGGTGACGGGGTCCTCGTCGATGCCGACGTTGGGGAAGAAGCAGCGGGAGACGAAGTCGTAGCCGAGGGCGGGGTTCTCGGCGCGGGCGGTGGCGATGACGCCCCGCGCGGAGTGGGCGCCCAGCGCCTTGTGGTCGGGGCGCAGGGCGTGGACGGCTCTCTCGTCGGCCACCTCCACCACCAGGTCCCCGACGAGCGGCCCGGTGTCGAACGCGCTCAGCACCTCCGCGCCCAGCGCCTCGCTCACCCCTTCCGGCACCTCGACCCGCGTCAGCGGTGCCGTCGGGAAGTCCAGCGTGATCGAACCGTCCCCGGCGGGCGTCGCGACCAGCACCCCGCTGAGCGTCCTGAAGCGGACGACACCCTCGTGGGCGCCGGTGGTGTGCAGGACGTGCGCGGTCGCCAGCGTGGCGTGCCCGCACATCGCGACCTCCGCGACCGGCGTGAACCAGCGCAAGGCCCAGTCGGCCTCGGCATCGCCGGTGAGGGGGTGGGCGAACGCCGTCTCCGCGTGGTTGACCTCCAGGGCGATGTCCTGGAGGCGGTCGTCGCCCGGGAACGTGTCCAGGAGCATGACCCCCGCCGGGTTGCCGGAGAACGGGCGGTCGGTGAAGGCGTCCACGATTCTGATCTGCATGAGGGTGACGGTAGGGGGTGGCGTGGGCGCGGCACCAAGGCCAATCGGGGAAAACTGGACGGATGGTCGGGAACTGGCGGGACGGGTCGGACGTTGTCGTGATCACAGGGGCCACCGGGTTCGTCGGGTCGGCGGCGGTGCGGGAGCTGCTGGCCCGGGGAGCGCGGGTCCGGGCGCTGGTGAGACGGGTTCCGGAGGAGGTGGTGGAGGGTGTCGAGTGGGTGAGCGGCGATCTGGCCGAGCCGGGTGCGGTGTCGGGGGTGTGCGAGGGCGCGCGGGCCGTCGTCCATCTCGCCTCGTACATCGGGCCTGACGACAGCCGGTGCCGGGCCGTCAACGTCGACGGGACGCGGGCCGTGATGGGTGAGGCCCGGCGCAGCGGGGTGCGGCGGGTGGTGCAGCTGTCGACCGCCGCCGTGTACGGGGCCGGGCCGCACAGCGGCATCGAGGTCGGTGGGGTCCCCGCCGAGCCGGTGTCCGCCGTCAGCCGGAGCCGGCTGGCCGGGGAGCGGTTCGCGCTGGAGGCGGGCGGGGTCGTCCTGCGGCCGGGGCTGGTGCTGGGGGACGGCGACCGGTGGGTCGTGCCGGGGCTGCGGGAGCTGACGGCTCGGGTGCCGGGGGTGTGGGACGGCGGGCGGGCGCTGCTGTCCGTCGTCGGCGTCGGGGCGCTGGGGCGGCTGATCGCCGTCCTCGCCGTCGGGGAGCGCGCGGTGCCGGGCGGGGTGTATCACGCCAGTCATCCGGTGCCGGTGCGGATCGGGGAGCTGATCGGCGGGCTCGTCGCGCGGGGGGAGCTGGCGCCGGTGCCGGAGGTGGACTGGTCGTGGGAGGAGTGTCTGGAGCGGTTCCGGGCGAGTGAAGGGCGGGCGAGTGAGCGGCAGTTCGCGCTCGTGGGGCGCGATCACTGGTACGTGAGCGAGGAGGTGTGGCGGGTCGCCGGGTGCGATCCGGGGCCGCCGGGCTGGTGACCCGGGGCCCTGGGCGTCGTCGCTGTCGTCAGGCGCTCACGTACTCCGCGAGGTGTTCGCCGGTGAGGGTCGGGGACTTGATCAGGGCAGAGGGGGTGCCTTCGAAGACGACGGTGCCGCCGTCGTGGCCGGCGCCGGGGCCGAGGTCGATGATCCAGTCGGCGTGGGCCATCACCGCCTGGTGGTGCTCGATGACGATCACCGACTTGCCGGAGTCGACGAGGCGGTCCAGGAGGGCGAGGAGCTGTTCGACGTCGGCGAGGTGGAGGCCGGCGGTCGGTTCGTCGAGGACGTAGACGCCACCCTTGTCGGACATGTGGGTGGCGAGCTTGAGGCGCTGGCGTTCGCCGCCGGAGAGGGTGGTGAGGGGCTGGCCGAGAGTGAGGTAGCCGAGGCCGACGTCCGTGAGGTGGCCGAGGATGCGGCTCGCGGCGGGTACGCGGGACTCGCCGTCCGCGAAGAACGCCGCCGCCTCGGCGACCGGCATGGCGAGCACCTCGCTGATGTCCTTGCCACCGAGGTGGTGGTCGAGGACGGCCGCCTGGAACCGCTTGCCCTCGCAGTCGTCGCAGACCGTCGCCACGCCCGCCATCATCGCGAGGTCCGTATAGATGACACCCGCGCCGTTGCAGGTCGGGCAGGCACCCTCCGAATTGGCGCTGAACAGCGCCGGCTTGACGCCGTTGGCCTTGGCGAACGCCTTGCGGACCGGCTCCAGCAGGCCCGTGTACGTCGCCGGGTTGCTGCGGCGCGAGCCCTTGATCGGGGTCTGGTCGACCGAGACGACGCCGGCCGAGGCCGGGACCGAGCCGTGGATCAGGGAGCTCTTGCCGGAGCCCGCGACGCCGGTGACGACGGTCAGGACACCGAGGGGGACGTCCACGTCGACGTCGCGCAGGTTGTGCCGGTTCGCGCCCCGGATCTCCAGGGTGCCGGTGGGTTCGCGGACCGTGTCCTTCAGCTTGGCGCGGTCGTCGAGGTGGCGGCCGGTGAGGGTGTCCGCCTTGCGCAGGCCCGTGACCGTGCCCTCGTAGCAGACCGTGCCGCCCGCCGTGCCGGCGCCGGGGCCGAGGTCCACGACGTGGTCGGCGATCGCGATGACCTCCGGCTTGTGCTCGACCACGAGGACCGTGTTGCCCTTGTCGCGCAGGCGCAGCAGGAGGTCGTTCATGCGGCGGATGTCGTGGGGGTGCAGGCCGGTCGTCGGTTCGTCGAAGACGTACGTGACGTCCGTGAGGGACGAGCCGAGGTGGCGGATCATCTTGACGCGCTGGGCCTCACCGCCGGAGAGGGTGCCCGAGGGGCGCTCCAGGGAGAGGTAGCCGAGGCCGATCTCGTTGAACGAGTCGAGGGTCTCGCGCAGGGCCGTCAGCAGCGGGGCCACCGAGGGGTCGGCCACACCCCGGACCCACTCGGCCAGGTCGCTGATCTGCATCGCGCAGGCGTCCGCGATGCTCACGCCGTCGATCTTCGAGGAGCGGGCGGCCTCGGTCAGGCGGGTGCCGTCGCAGTCGGGGCAGGTCGTGAACGTGATCGCGCGGTCCACGAACTCCCTGATGTGCGGCTGCATCGCCTCGCGGTCCTTCGAGAGCATCGACTTCTGGATGCGGGGGACGAGGCCTTCGTACGTCATGTTGATGCCCGCGATCTTCATGCGGGTCGGCTCCAGGTACAGGAACGCGTGCAGTTCCCTCTTGGTGAACTTCTTGATCGGCTTGTCCGCCGGGTACAGACCCGACTCGGAGTACAGCCGGTAGCTCCAGCCGCCCGTCTTGTAGCCGGGGACCAGGAGCGCGCCGTCGTCGAGGGACAGCTCGGCGTCGAAGAGCTGTGTCAGGTCGAAGTCGGTGACCGCACCGCGGCCCTCGCAGCGGGGGCACATGCCGCCCTGGATGCTGAACGAGCGGCGTTCCTTCACGGTCTGCCCGGCCCGCTCGATCGTCACCGCGCCCGCGCCGCTGATGGAAGCGACGTTGAAGGAGAACGCCTTCGCGGGGCCGATGTGGGGGGTGCCGAGGCGGCTGAAGAGGATGCGGAGCATCGCGTTGACGTCGGTGACCGTGCCGACCGTCGATCTGGGGTCCGCGCCGAGGCGCTGCTGGTCCACGATGATCGCCGTCGTCAGGCCCTCCAGGACGTCCACGTCGGGGCGGGCGTGGTTCGGCATGAAGCCCTGGACGAACGCGCTGTACGTCTCGTTGATCAGGCGCTGCGACTCGGCGGCGACCGTGCCGAACACCAGGGAGCTCTTGCCGGACCCCGAGACGCCGGTGAACACTGTCAGCCGCCGCTTCGGGATCTCCACGCTGACGTCCTGGAGGTTGTTCACCCGCGCGCCGTGCACCCGGATCAGGTCGTGGCTGTCGGCGGCGTGCGGCTTCGTCATCGAGGCTCCCTCAGGGCGGTGTGGTGGCTGTGGGGTCAGGCTAGGGCGGGGGTGGGGGTGGGCGCTTCTCGATAACTGACGGGTTCAGCGTGTGACGCGCTGGCGCAGGTACACGACTCCCGTGGGGAACGTGCGGGTCTCGACGAGTTCGAGGTCCACCCGGCGGGCGTGGTGGCCGTAGAACGGGGTGCCGCCGCCGACCAGGACGGGGTGGATCTTGGGCCGGTACTCGTCGATCAGGTCCGCCTCCGCCGCCTGGACGGCGAGGGTCGCGCCGCCGATCGCGATGTCGCCCTCACCCGGTTCGGCCCGCAGTCGCCCGATCTCCTGCGCGAGGGTGCCGGTGGCCAGCCGGGCGTTGCCCCGCAGGTGCGTGAGGGTGCGCGAGAACACCACCTTGGGCAGCGGATTCCAGAGCGTGGTCCACTCCCGCTGGAGGGCGTCGAGCGAGGGGTCCTCGGCCGCGGTCTCCCAGTACAGCATCGCCTCGTACAGCCGCCGTCCCATCACGTGGACGCCGACCTCCCTGATCTGGTCCATGGCGAACCGGAACAACTCCTCGTCGGGAGCCGTCCAGGCGAAGCCGCCGTCCGGGCCGACGGTGTAGCCGTCGAGCGAGACACCCAGCGAGTAGGTGACGGTGCGCATGCGGGGCTCCTCGTGTCGGGGGTTCGACAGTAGGACCGTCGGGGGTGGCGGGACTCATCGGCGCGTCGGCGGCGGGCTCGGTACGGACGGTGCATGGCAGCCGATGTCGAGCGACTGGTGACACGGATACGTGATCTGCATGCCGCGTTCGACAGCGGCGAGTGGGAGCCGAGCCAGGCCGAGCACGCCTGCGCCGTCCGGATCCTGGAGGCTGTCGCCAAGCCTGTCGCGGTGTCCTGCGCCGCTCACCTTCGGCGTTCGGTGTCGGCCGGCGGGCAGGTTCGAGACGGTTTCCTCGGGTTGCTTCGGAAGATCACGGGGAGTCCGGAGGAAGGCGCCATGGCCGTCGTGCGCCGGTGACGCTGTCCGGGACGGATCCCGCAGGGGGGAGTGGGGTTGCCAGGCAGTCGGTTCCGATATATCGTTGAAGGGTCGCGATCGGTTGATGAAGTGATGTTGATCGATCAATGGAACGGTGAATGGAGTGAGTGGCATGCGGATGCATGGATTCGAGCGTGGACATGGCCAGGACCCCCGTACGCACGGTGGGTTCGAGGGGCGGCGGGGTGCTTTCGGGCCGTTCGGGCCCGGAGGGCCTGGGTTCGGGCCGGGGCCCTGGGGTGGGCGTGGGCGTGGTGGACCCAGGGGGAGGGCTCGGCGGGGGGACGTGCGGGCCTCGATTCTGGCCTTGCTCAAAGAACGGGCGATGCACGGTTACGAGATGATCCAGGAGATCGCCGAGCGCAGTGGCGGGGCCTGGAAGCCGAGCCCGGGGTCGGTCTATCCGACGCTTCAACTGCTGGAGGACGAGGGGCTCATCAGCAGTGAGAGCGAGGGCGGGAAGAAGTTGTTCTCCCTCACCGAGGCCGGGCGCGCGGCTGCCGAGGACGTGGCCGAGACGCCCTGGGAGGAGGCCACGCGCGGGGTCGACTGGGAGTCGCTGAACGAGATCCGGCAGGCGGGATCCGGGCTCTTCGAGGCGTTCGGGCAGGTCTGGCGGACCGGAGACAAGGAGCAGCGTGAAAAGGCTCTGGCTGTTGTCAACGATGCCCGGAAGAAGCTCTATCTGATTCTGGCCGACGAGGGCTGACCCTCCGCGCGGCCATGCGCAGGCGCCCCGTGGTATTCGCGGGGCGCCTTCGTGTGTCCCCGGTCAGGCGACCAGCGCCGCCAGTTTCCGCAGCGACTCGGTCAGCGCGGCCGTCGCCGAGTCCTTCAGTTTCCCCGCCATCAGGGAGACCGCGGCGCCGGTGAACTCGCCGTCGATGCGGACCGTCGTCGCGGCCGAACCGTCCGGGGTGAGGGTGTAGCGGGTCAGGAGGGCGACGGCCATGGGGCCCTTGCCTGTGATCGTGAAGGACCGGGCGGGCGTCAACTCGTCGATCGTCCACTGGACTTCGGCGGGGAAACCCATCAGCTTCAGGTTCTCCTGGAAGGTCGCGCCCGGCTCCAGCGCCTTCGGGCCGCCCTGGGGGAAGTCGGTGTGCGTCGCGTTCCACTCGCCGTACGCCGGCCAGTCCGTCAGCCGGGTCCAGATCTGCTCCGCCGGTGCCTCGATACGTGCCTCGGCGCTCACTTCGGCCATGCGACCACCTCTTCGAATCGGCCAGGGTGCGCGGAACGTAGCTCCGGGGTCGCCAACTTGCAAGACATGGGCGGGCGTTCAGCGCAGCCTGCCTATCACCGCGGCGTCGAAGACGTCCCACGCGCGC
The DNA here is from genome assembly GCF_054880855.1 of Streptomyces sp. S6. Lineage (NCBI taxonomy): Bacteria > Bacillati > Actinomycetota > Actinomycetes > Kitasatosporales > Streptomycetaceae > Streptomyces > Streptomyces sp. S6. The sequence continues at coordinate 36,459 of NZ_JBTYMC010000033.1, forward strand.
GGGTGCGGGCCCTCGTCGTGGCAGTGCCAGGCCGCCCAGAACAGGTCGGCGGGCAGGGCGTCCTCCGGGGCGTAGACGCGGTACACGTACTCCAGGCCGTCCACCGACGGGAGTACGACCAGCCAGCTCACCGTCACAACCGGAACCCCCTCTCTCAGTAGTGTGACGTGTGCCTCCGCCGGTCGGTTGCCTGCCGGGCGCGAGAGGGCCGATCGCGCGCCCCCGGCCTGATGTCATCCGTAAGGAGGAGATTCCGGAGCCGGCCGTCCCCTCTGCGTGGGAGGCGGAAATGCTCCGTTACGCGGATGACCGGGGGCGTCCGGGACTGATGGGGTGAGCGGGTGCAACCCCGAATTCCCCGGCCATCGGTCCACGAACCCGTCCCGCCAGCGGTGGACGACGTCGCCGGGTTGAGCGAGGAACTGGTGGCGGCGGTCGCCGGCGCGCGCCGCAGAGCCGTGCGGGGCGCCGACCGGCAGATCGACAGCGCGCATCTGCTGCACTCGCTGCTGGAGTACGACGTCGAGGTGCGGGGCGTCTTCGGCGAGGAGGACCGGGTCGCGCGGGTCCTCGGGTATCTCGTCCAGCGGAGCATCGGGTACGGACTGCGGTGGCAGAGCGGGGTGGAGGACTCCGGGGCGCTGCCCGTCGTCGCCGTCGCCGAGGGGCTCTCGCCCGTCGCCGCCGTCGCGATCGACACCGCCCGGGTGCGCGCGCGGCGGCGGGGGGCCGG